>CBAAAA010000224.1:0-7710 GCA_964658695.1 uncultured Solirubrobacteraceae bacterium
GCTCGAAAGGAAGGCAAAATCCTCGCCATTCATAAGTCGCTCCATCGGTAGATAGATGGAAGGAGAAAACGACTGCAGGCGTTCGGGAGCGATCTCATCCAGGTGTGTTCCCTTGAATAAGCGAATCAAGGTTGGAACAATTAGCCCTAGATAGACGATAAGCGGCACTCCCAGAACCAGAAGCATGGTGGAAGTCAACTGCATCTTGGTACTTATAGAACAGTACTGCAATTCGGCAAAATTTTCAAGGGGGAGAGTGCTTGATTAGCCCTCTTTAACGAAATTCCAATCTAAACTGTCGCGTAAATTAACTACGCACGCTCTTCATGAGGATGATATTCAGCTCCTCCAGTTGATGGATCAGACGCTCCTGATCTACAGGCGGCGAGAGACGACCGACTCTCATCGGTATTGACTCCCCCGCACGGGTAATTACAAGGCAAAAGTAAGCGAAGCAGGCACTCAGGACGAAAAGATTAGTGGGATCAATAAACCCCGCCGCGGAAGGTGGTAAAATCCCGCGAATAAACAGCAGCGCAGTCTCGCAAACGAAGTTAAATACAAACCCGATGCTGAAAAACACCAAATTCCTGGGCAGTTGAACCGGGAACCATAGTATGTACGCCAGAATGGCGAGTAAGGCGACCAGAGAGATGGTTGTCACTATGCGCTCAATCGGGCTCACAAGGATGACCGCCAGCCGAAGTGACCAGACTCGTTGAAACGCCTGGGTTGATCCTACTTCGGCCTTTGCGCTGATGGCGCCAAAAAACCCTGCGACGACGAACACTGCCAACAGAAGCTGGCGAGAGAACCGCAGAATTCCGGGCAGCCGAGCCAAAATTGCTTCCAACAGCGCATACACCATTGAGAGTGTCAGAATCCAGCTACCCAGGGCGATAGCCAGGTATGTGATTCGGTAGTCAAAGGCCTTGGCCGACGCTTGCGCGAAGATAATCGACGAGCTTAACAATACAAAAAGTAGATAGGCGCAAAAGACCCTGTAAACTCGATGGAGCCGCAGTGAGAGAAGACGGAAAACCAGTACTATGCCCAAAACGTCGCTTGTACAAAGTGCTATCCCGTTCCAGGGCATTTCCATCCTTGGCTTACTTTGGATGGTAGGCTAAATCAACTTTTATATCAACCAAGTGGAACGCTGGGTCTGTCTGGATCAGGAGGCGGCGCCGGAATGGTATGCGAGGGCGGAGCCTTCACCAAGCTCAAACGGTTCACGTTCGCAGAGTTTTCAGCGAAACTCAAAGCGGCTACCATCATCATTAATGTGCCAATCGTAATAATCGATTTCATTTTTTTGTCTCCTGAATTTAGTCCGGCTTTTTGTTTTGCCGGCCCTTTCTGAGTTCAAAGTAGCCCAAGTCAGGCACATTTCCTTGTTCATTAGGGGCCTTTTCCGGCAACGGAACGATAGGTTCGGACAGTACTAGTAGTCTTCCGAAAGTTGACTGCCCAGTGTAAAATCTTACTGACAGATGAAGGGACGTTCAGGTAGTTCGAAAAAAGGCCTTGTAGCAGGCGCTTGGGCGAGTGAACTGCGACTGATTCCCACGTATTATGGGCGTCTTGTCTATCTGGCGGGTCTTCTGGATCCGAATACAGGACAGTATGAGCACTATGGTTCTGGTGCAGACGTCTCCGTAGGCCAAGTCAGTCGGGAGATCAAAGCGTCTCACGAGTCTCTCTTCAACGAGTGGGTGGTGCGCCCATTAGAACGTAAAATGTCTGACGTTGAGGCCTATATTGACGGTCTTTTAGGGGTAGACCGAGTGGAATTGGTAGACGCTTGGCTACGTCTCACACCTTACAAGTACTTGGTACCAGCTTCCATTCAAGGGCCGGAGAGACAAAGACATGTCTCCGATTTCGAAGCTATTTTGGGATTACTGAGGAATGTGTATGGCGTCGCTTCGCCTGACCGAGCCTCATAGCCACCCCCACTACTTGTCCAACGACTTCGATCTCCTCCGGATACCTGAAAATTTCCGGCGACGCCTGAGCCGACCAATGCGGTTGTAGCACGAGGCATCCGTGCGCGTGTGAGCACCATCCGCAGCGATAGCCATCCCGATGCTCCAGGAAGTAGATGGGGCGCTCAATTTCGTGACTCCACTCTTCATACCCGATCTTGGTCCGGCTCTCATCGATCTGCAGGAAAGAACCCGGAAGGAGAATGGGATACATCGACCAGTCGTCTGTTCCCAGGAAGGCATACTTTTGATGCTGCAGATCGAGCGACCTTAGTAAGACGGCTGGCAGTTTGCCCCAGCGTAGGATCTCACGGCTCATGTAAGAAGTTTTTCGGAGATCAGTTGAAGAACTAAGCTCCGGCACTTCTACTTCATTCGCGTTCTCGAGAGAAACTTCCAGCAGCCTGCTGTGCGTATGGACGGAGTTCACGGCGTCACCCGGCAAACTCTTGAGGTCGATACCATACCAGAGGAGAACCTGAGACCAGTCGAGCCCATAGATGGCGCAAAGCGAGTAGAGGCGATAGATGGAGGGAATGGTTCCCCCGTTTTCAATATCGGAGAGGCGACTCAAGCCAACCAGAAATTCTCCGTTCCTGTTCCGGAGAGCGATGAGCCTGCTCGCCTCTTGTACATCGCGGTACTTCAAGCGCAATTTTTCGCGGGCTCGTTTCAGTTGCTGACCGGGTTCCTGCGCAGGTTCCTGCGATCTCGACAGAGGCGCCAATCTTCACGGCTCCAAAATTGAAGTAGCTCAAACTGCAAGAAAGATGTTCTGATTCCAGAACATGACGGGCCTTGGCAGCGCAAGGACCGAACATTCTTACGGTTCGAGTCTGTATCATAAACGTTTCAGCCCGGGGTTACAAACCCCGTTCGGCTGAAAAAGGCATGGGACAGCAAGCCTCCCACGAGAATGCGAATTACTTCTAAATACGCCGTAGCATTTCAAGGAGAACTTGGCGCGTTCAGCCAGGCGGCGGCAGAGAAACTCCTCTCGATTGCAATTAGCGCTCAGCCGTGCCCCGCCTTTCGAGACGTCTTTGAGTCCCTCCGAACCGGTCAAGCGGATTACGCGGTATTACCAATTGAGAACACTCTCCATGGCAGTATTCATGAGAATTACGACTATCTCCTGGAATTCGGCTTTAACGTCGTTGGAGAAACCAATATTCGTATCTCTCACCAACTGATTGCTATGCCCGGAACTCGGTTCGAAGACGTGAGCGCCGTCTACTCGCATCCCGTCGCTCTCAACCAATGCCGAAACTTCTTTAAAGAAAATCCCAAGGTCCGTGCGGTCCCTTATTACGACACGGCGGGCAGTGTGAAGATGTTGCGCGATGAACTTCCGGCCGGTTCCGCCGCCATCGCTTCGTCAAAGGCGTGTGAGATTTACGGAGGTACGATTTTGCAAGCTGGTATTGAAGACGATCTCCAAAACTACACCAGATTTTTTCTGCTTTCGAAACAGAATTATGCGCACTCCCTCGGGAACGGAGAAGCTAAAACCTCACTGGTGTTCTCGACAGCGAACACGGCCGGGGCCCTCTTCAGAGCCCTTGCGTGCTTCGCGCTTCGAGACGTCAGCTTGGCTAAAATCGAATCCCGCCCGCTTCGGGGCAAGCCGTGGGAATACCTGTTTTATGTAGATCTTGTAGGCTCAGTCGATGACCCTCGCGTGGAGAGGGCTCTTGCGCACTTGAGCGAAACCGCAGACCTGTTGAAAGTGTTGGGAAGCTACCGGTCAACCCCGTAATTCCACGCGCCCAATACTACCTACTATATGTCATAGTAGAGCGCGAACTCATAGGGATGAGGGCGCAATCTGACAGCTTCCGCTTCCGCAGTCCGCTTATAGGCAATAAATGTCTCGATGAGTTCTTCGGAAAAAACATCGCCCTTGATTAAGAACCCATGGTCTTCCTCCAGGCAGTTCAAGGCCTCGTCAAGAGATCCCGGCATCGACGGCACCTTTTTCAATTCTTCCGGCGAGAGATCGTAGATGTCTTTATCGAGCGGCTCTCCGGGATCGATTTTATTGAAGATGCCATCTAGTCCAGCCATTAACATAGCCGAGAAGGACAAATAGGGATTGCAGGCCGGGTCGGGAGGCCGGAACTCCACTCTTTTTGCCGTCGGCCGGTTTGAATACATCGGAATCCTCACCGCCGCCGAACGATTTCGTCTCGAGTACGCCAGATTGACCGGAGCTTCGTAACCGGGAACCAGCCGTGTATAGCTGTTTGTGGTCGGTGCGATGATCGCCGACAAGGCGCGGGCATGCCGCAAGAGACCGCCGATGTACCACAAAGCGAGTTGACTCAGCCCGGCATAAGCATCTCCGGCAAACAGCGGCTTACCTGCCGCCCACAGACTCTGGTGCGTGTGCATTCCGCTGCCGTTGTCGCCAAACAAAGGCTTTGGCATGAAGGTTACAGTCTTCCCATATTGATTGGCGACATTGCGAACGATGTATTTGTAAACCGTCATGTTGTCGGCGGACTTGATGAGCGTATCGAAGCGCTGATCGATTTCGCATTGACCGCCACTCGCGACTTCGTGGTGGTGGCACTCGATATTCAGCCCGCATTCGAGCATGGTCGCGACCATCTCGCTTCGCAGGTCCTGATAGTGATCGGTCGGGGGAACCGGAAAGTAGCCTTCCTTGTATCGGGGACGATATCCCAGGTTATTGGCTTCGCGCCCGGAGTTCCAACGGCCCTCCTCCGCATCGACAAAATAGAACGCGCTGTGCTGATTCTGATCGAAGCGGATATTGTCGAAAATGAAGAACTCAGCCTCCGCGCCAAAGAAGGCGGTGTCGGCGATGCCGCTGCTCTTCAGGTAGAGCTCGGCTTTCTTTGAGATCCAGCGGGGATCGCGATCGTAGTGCTGACGCGTGATTGGATCGAGAATATCGCCGATCATGATGAGTGTTCGGGTTTCGGCAAACGGATCCATGAACGCGGTCGAGGAATCCGGGATCAGCAGCATGTCGCTTTCGTTGATCGCTGCCCAGCCCCGAATGCTGGACCCGTCAATTCCGAATCCATCTTCGAAGGAGCTCTCATCCAGCATCCCGATGGGGTAAGAAATATGTTGGCTGAGGCCGGGCAAATCCGTGAATCGAAGATCGACCTGGCGGGCATCGTTCTTCCTGGCGAACTCAAGTGTTTCCTGTGGGGTCATTTATCCTCTTCGCAAGACAGGGTGCGGTAGCTGATAGCGAACAGATCTATTGTAAGAATCTGAAACACCGGGTGTAAGAATCTGAAACACCGGGTCAATCCGAAAATCTCAAAAGCTTACCGCCCAGAGAATCGGTCGCCATCAGAGCTTCGCGTTCCAGCGCCATCATGGATCTTCCGAACGCAAGAGCCGCCCCCAGCATCCATCTGGACACGGCGGTCGCGTGACCGGTCTCGTCGCTGCTCAGTGCCGGCTCTCCATCGTGCAATGCGAGATCAGCGTCATACTCCTCTATCCGGCGGCAAAGAGTGTCGTGCCTGCTGGTCAGCGATGGACGGCCAAGATCCTGAGGACCTTTGGTCCAGGCCCGCTCCGCTTGCGTGGCGAGCAAAGAAAGTATCTGCTCGGCGCGTTCGGTGTTGCTTGTGAGTTCGCTGCCTGGAGATTCGCCGTGCGAATCAATCTGGTGGTGCAAGAGAGCGATCTCAAGCAGGAAATAAGCCCGCAGCTGCGGCTGGAGGGCACGGACCACCCGTCGTAGCTCCATCTTCCACGCGCGGTCCGAACCATACTCGAAGACAATCGAGTCGCCAAGGTTTCGGATCTGATCGAAGTTGTTATGGATCGCGGCCCGCTCCATCCGCACTGTATTGATAGCTGCCGCTAAATCTCCTTCGGGCAGGTGGGTGTGAAATGTGGCCACTCGACGGAGGTTCTGAACAAACAGTTGGGCCATTTCAGTCGCGGCGTCTTTGGCCCAAATGGTGTCGAAGAGCAGCCACATCGCCACCAGCCCCAGCAGGATACCCATCACATCGTCGCGCGCCACATTGAGAGACGTCTGCGGAGCGAACACACGCAGGTGAGTCACGTAGAAAGCAAAAGCCGTCTGTACACCCGCGTAGGAAAGGCGCGGACTCGATGTTCCGATCCAGCCGGAGATTGCCGTCACGAAACAGAACAAGATCGTGAAGCTGGCGATTCCCTCCATGTAAGGAAGGAGAACGACCTGGACCGACATACCAATAACGACTCCTCCAAGGATGGTGCCTGCGACGCGCAGAAACTGCTTCTGCCGTGAAGAACCAACATTCGAAAGCGCGGTGATCATGCAGGTTGAGACCGAGGTGGCGAGGCCGGGCCACGCGACGCTGTTGTAGATGATGTAACAAGCCATCGCCGCGAGCGTGCCGCGGAGAGCGAAGCGCAGCGACTCCCCACTGGTGAACGCCCCGGGCTTGAATAACCTTGGCCTCACATCCAGATCGACAGCGGAAGGAAAGTACTCGGGACGCCGTTCCAGACCCGCGATGATCTGAGGAATCTCCGAAATTGTCATTTCAACATCGGATAAGAACGAGCCGCTATCCGCAGCCTCCGCATAACTCGGAACGTTCCCGATCGTTTTCAGATCGCTTCCAGGCAAATACATGCGGATAGCTGTCAGAGCATCGGCAGCGCGAAGGCAGCGCACCCGCTCCGCTTCATTGGCTGGAGCAATCCGCGCATTCGCGGTCAGATCGACAAGCCGTCCTGTAAGCGCCACGATGGCGCTCAACTCCTGCTTGCTCTGCAGGCTCTGACCTGACCGCAGAATGCCTCGGCGTAGCAGGGCGGTACCGACCATTGCGTATTGCTCAAGCTTCTCTTTCACCTGATCGGCCGCCTTACCATGGGTTGCAAGTCTTCGCAAAGCGAGTTCCACAACGTGCAGACGATCCTCGATGCCGTCCCGAATCTGATCATGCGGATAAAATCGGAAAGAAGCATATTCGACCACTACGGTGGTCACGGCTCCGACAGAAACAGCCAGTGCGGCCCACAGCGTATTCTCGACCAGTCTGCTTGTGTTCGCCGGAAAATCCCACGATGTGAGAGTGGTGACCGAGAGAAAGCCAAAGGCGGTTCCAACCCGGTATTCGCTCAGACCATCGATCAAGAAGAACGTGACGAACAGAGTGAGGGCGACCCACCCGAAATGCAGCATCGGGCTGCCAGCCAAAACGTCAGCCATGATGAGCGCGAACACGAGAGCGGCTCCGACTGCGCCCAGCACAGAGACAGCGCTGGTGAAAGTGGATCGCGGATTCTCCCGGCTCAGCAGCAACGTGAAGTACGCCCCCAGCGCCGCATTCGGAAGACGGAACACCATGATGAGCAGCATCACGATAGTGGCTGCAATCGTCATGCGCGCTACTGTCCAGGCCCGTCCAGGGTAGGGCGCCAGCTCTTTCCGTAGAAAGCTCCCGAACCATTCCAATGGAGTTTGCTCGCGCGATTGCAATTCGGCGACCTGGGCTACAGTAGACATTCGTCCGATTGGCCGTTTAAGGCTGATTTCCTCGTACGATGACCACGGCATTTTCTCCAACGCGCAAGTATCCGGAATGGTCGTTCACCCGTATCCGCACTGGATAACGGGACGCCAGGTGCACCCAGTTCAGAGTCCGCTGCGCATCCGGCAAGCCTTGACTCAGTGAGCCGATGATGGCCGGATCAGGAATAACGCCGAAACCAGTGCTTTCGACAA
>CBAAAA010000225.1:0-7699 GCA_964658695.1 uncultured Solirubrobacteraceae bacterium
CGGCTCTTTGGCAGCGGCGCTGAAGTGCGTGCCGCTGCGAAGCTCAGCGGTCTCTCCAGTACCCAGCTCTTGACGGGCATCGACGCCACTGAAGCGAAGTTGCGCGTGGCCCTTCATGAGCCTCCATCGGTTTTGCATTTCGCTGTCCATGTGTTCAACTCTTCAAGCAGTGAGAAGTGGCGTACTTTGGAGGGGGCTGGTGATGAAGCATTGGCCTTAAGCCTCACGCCGAACGGTATTCCGGAATTGCTCACGAAAGAAGCCGTTGCGGGTCTTCGCACCCCCGGAGCGCTGGTCGTGCTGAGCGGCTGTTCTTCCCAACAGGGACAGATCGTCCCCAGCGCCGGTTTAATGGGCCTGAGCCGCGCGTGGTTGCTGGCTGGCGCTGCTGCTGTAATCGTCACTTCCTGGCCCACTCCCGACGATTCTGGCGGATTTTTTTCGGTTTTCTACCGCCACTTGAAAGCAATGGAGCTAAGAACGGGGAACACCATTCAGTCCGCCTCTATGGCTTTGCAGCAAACCCAGGTGGATATGCAAAACACTTCGGACTACAGGAAAATGCCCTCGTTCTGGGCCGCCTATTCAATCATTTCCGCCCAATAATTACGCTTGGCCCCGGATTCGCCCGTCTAAACGGCAGAACGGCCACGCCAGTGCTGCGTGACCGTTCGGCTTTTCATGAGAAGCATGCTCTTCCAGCACGCACCCTATTCTCAGGTTCTATTCGACATCCACTGCAAACTCGCGAATGGGCTCATCCGGTGCGTCAAGATCGTACAGCCGGAAGAAGTATGCGCCGCTCGCCTCAATTTTAGGAACATTGACCTGCAGAACGTGGCCTTGATTTCGCGCGGTCGCCTTCCAAACTTCATTGCCGATACTATCGACCAGAGTCACATAGGCAAAACTTCCGTTGAGACCGGTTGCGTTGAGCGTGACGTGCAAGTCATGTCCCTTTGCCAACACCGGGCTCTCAAAACTTCGGTACGCTGTCAGTTCGATGTTCATCGCTCCACTCTTCTTGGTGTCGTGCATGAATGGAAGAACAGAAAAGGTGATAGCGATCGCTGCCAGAGCGCCCGCGATTGACAATCCCGGAATAAAGAACCAGCCGCGCCGCTTGGCTCGGTCTTTGGCAAACGTTTTAGCAACCTTCTCCTGGTGGACTTCTCGCAAAGCCCGTCTGATGGCCGCCACCTGAAGTTCAGTTTCCTGAAGTCTCGTTACGCAATGATCGCAGGCAAGAAAATGCGCCTCGACAGTTTCAGTCTCTGCCTCGGAACTTTGGTGGAGTACGAAGCGCTCAAGCGCCGCTTCACTGGGATGTTCTAAGAAATTATTCTTCTTCATAAAAGGGGGGCTCAACTTGCATCGCCACATTCCTCTCTCTCTTTCTCACAGTGCGGGCAGCGGGGAGGAGTTCTCAGAGAGAGTAAGGTAATTCCACTCGGCCTCGGGTTTCCCCGACCCTAACTCAGGATCGGGCTATTCAACAAGCGCAAATGATTGCAAGAACGATGCTTAGTTGTTGCATTGCTTAATCCTCATAAGCCCGGCAAAAGAAAAAAGCGGCTCCCTATAGCTTCGAGAAGCCGCTTATTAATCAACTTTAATTTGGAGCTCAGCGGTGACCACCGCCTCCTCCATGAAATCCGCCGCCACCCATGGCATGCATTCCACCCATCGCATGTGCCGCTCCGATCCCGCTGCGAACGGAACCTACAGCACGACCGCCATTAAAGCCGCGCCCATAGTAGCCCCGGCCCCAATACCCGCCGTAGATGAATCCGGGCGAGTAATAGTTCCAGCCAAAAGGCCCACCAAGATATCCGTACCCCGGAGCAAATGCATAGAAGCTCCAAGCTGGATCCCAATACCAGCCAGGCCCGTACCATCCACCCTCGTTTGCAACCACATCCGCAACGTTTATACTGGCCTCGGCCTCGTCATGGCTACGCACCTTTGACCAGACATAAAGTGGATCCTCTTCTGCAGCTTGCCGGCTGAAGTCCCGTTTCTTCATCGGACGATCCGAGCTAAGCACGACTTGATCGCCCTTCTTCAGAGTGGTCTCGCCCGACGCCCCAGCCGTCAGCCTCAACTTGCCGTCGAGGACTCTCACTTGTTGGTTCGTGGCATTGAAGGAGTAGAGCCCCTTCTCGTCGATGTGTCCGGTGCTATTCCCGATCGTGACGTCCAGGCTCGATCCTTTGACCACGTCCGCAGCCTCCAGGAGAGCACTTCCTCGTACCAGAATGATTCGCGTATTCACTAAACCACTTAAGGCTAATTTGATCTCAGTATTATTCCCGATCCGTAGAAACGCTCCTGGTGTGAGCAGCACCTCCGCATAGCCCTGTCCGGTGCTCAGATCGTCGCCGGGCTGAATGACTGTTGCTCGTAAAGAGTTAGTCTCCAGGCTGGATCCGTTGAGAGCGACCTGACCCTCGATGTAATTCACCTCGCCGGGGTGAATCGGGTTTGGCTGTTGTTGCGGCCGCGGTGCGCTCGTTTGGCCCTGAGCCATGCCCAGTCCCGCGAACGCAAGCGCCAGCAGCGCCGTCAGCTGAAAACTTCTAAATGTCCCTTTCATAGTTTTGTTTCTCTTCCTACACATTCGACGCGGCAAGTGCCGATAACGGTGCAGTCGCTTCTAAGTTCGCGAGTTCCGACTCAATAGATACAATCACTTAGTATGTTCAGGCGCCGGGCACTTACGCTGGTTTGCTTCTGCGCGGCTGCGGCTGCCGGGCCTCGGCATACCGGCTTCAGTGGAGCCTGGAAGCTGAATCTGATAAAGAGCGACCTGGGCTCGATGCCTCCCCCGGCAGCCATGACGCTCAGAGTCGAACAGAAAGAACCCGACTTGAAGGTCAAGACCAAAATCACTGGCGGACCCCAGGGAGATCTCGACTTCGGATATCGCCGTGACGAACTCACTCGAGAGAAAGGGCCGCATGCGACCGCTTGCCAGCCTGCCGCCGGTTCTGCTCTGCTGCGCGGGGAGACCATGATCAGCTGGCGCGTTTGGGACGTCATGCGTTCCATCGACTGGATCGGCACTCGCCCGGAACTCGCGGCGGATCGAGTGGGCTGCCTGGGCATCTCGAGCGGAGGAACTTGCACGCTCTTCTCCGCTGCGCTCGATCTGCGCATTAAAGCCGCCTTCGTGAGTGGCTACCTCAACCCCTTTCGTGACAGCATCATGTCCATTTCGCACTGCATCGACAATTACGTTCCAGGGATTCTGAACTGGGCCGAGAATTATGACATTGCGGGCCTGATCGCGCCGCGTCCACTGTTCTCCGAGCGTGGCGACCAGGATCCCATTTTTCCCGTTGCCGCTACTCGCGAGAGCTACGCCCGTGCGAAGCGAGTCTACGAAGTTTTCGGAGCCGGGGCTCACATTCAGCAGGAAGTCTTTGCAGGGGAACACTCGTTTCACGGTGTACGCGGGCTGCCATTTCTCGCTGCGGCCCTCGCCTGACAGCGGGCGATAATCGTAGCTTGAGCTCCGCAATCTCAGCTTGGTTTGAACGCAAATTCGACTTCGAAGTTCCGGTCGAATTGCTTCCAAATTTATGCGCGCGCCTTCGCGGCACGCCAGCCAGAATGACGGAGTTGCTTCAGGACCTCTCTCACGAAACTCTGGTCCGGAAAACACAGGAGCACTGGTCCGCTCAGGAACACGCTGGTCACCTCCTCGACATGGAACCCTTGTGGCTGTCGCGAGTCAACGATTACCTCGCGGCTCACCACCAGCTCACCGCGGCTGACTTGCAGAATCGAAAGACGCACCTGGCAAATCACAACGCCCGCCCGCTTGCGCACCTCCTGGCCGAGTTCCGCACCGGCCGCGAAAGACTGCTGGATGCGGTGACTGGAGCTGATCCGACAGTCTTCTGTCGAGCTATCCCCCATCCGCGTCTAGGAACGTCCATGCGGCTCACTGACCATCTATACTTCGTCGCCGAACACGACGATCACCATCTGGCTCACATCTGGCGGCTGGTCGGGGCTGCCACCGGCGGACCGGGCTGAACCGGCTATTTCAACGTCTACAATAAGGAAATATGAAGTTCTGGCTGCTGTGCAGCTTATTCGCCGGCCTTCTCTGCGCCCAGACGGCGAAAACCGCCGATTCACTTCCGGGCGTTGACTTGAGCGGCCTGACGGCCGCACAGAAAGCCACCGTCGTCAAAATACTTCAGGACCGCGACTGTCCCTGCGGCTGTTCGATGAAGGTGGGTGCCTGCCGGCAGGCGGATCCCTCCTGTTCCTACAGTGCCGGGATGGCGGACGTGGTCATCACGGCGGTCAAGCAGGGCAAGAATGAACAACAGGCGCGGGCCGAGGCCGACGCTTCCAAGTGGGCGCACGTCCAGCCGCCCAAGGTTTTAGAAGACCCGGTCAGCATTCCGGTCGCCGGCTCCCCGGAAACCGGCCCACAAAACGCGCCCGTTACGTTAGTGGAGTTTTCGGACTTTCAGTGCCCCTACTGCGCCGCTGCAGTGCCCCAGATTCAAGCCGTCCTGAAGGCTTATCCGACTCAGGTGAAGCTGATCTTCAAACAGTTTCCGTTGGAAAATCATCCGCAGGCGCACTTGGCCGCAACGGCTGCTCTCGCCGCACTGAAGCAAGGCAAATTCTGGCAAATGCACGACGCCATGTATGAGTCTCAGGACGATCTTTCGCGCAAAGCGATTCTTGCCATGGCCGCCCGCATCGGACTGGATGTAAACCGCATGGAAGAAGATATGGATTCGACCGCGGTCAGCGAAACCATCGTTCGCGACGTTCAGGATGGGAATAAAGCCGGTGTAGAAGGGACTCCGACGATGTACATCAACGGCCAGAAATTCAACGGCGCGATCAATTTGTCTATCATGAAGCCGATACTGGATCTTGCTCTGAAGCAACCTGCTGCCAACGAGCACGCGGCCCTGAAAGTGCCTTAGTCATAGTCAGTTTCCCGCTTCCAACCGCTTCACCACGCCCAACATTACGTCTCCGGTCACCTGGAAACTGTGCGCGCTCAGCTTACTCATCGTGTCCTCGGCAGTATGCCAGTAGCTGTTATGCGGTCCAAAGTCGAAGTCGATCAGGTCGATGGCGTTCACTCCGGCATTTACGAACGGCATGTGGTCGTCGTCAATGCCCGCCGGCTGCTTTAAGAAATATTTAGAGTCGCCCAGTTGGGACGCCACTTCGAAGACCATGTTGCGCAGCGACTGCGAGGAATTCTCGTCGTTCAGAATATCCAGATCCTTATCGCCGGTCATATCGACATTGATCAGGGCCTTGATACGCGACAGCGTTCCATCCGTTCCCCATTTCGATACCAGATGCTGGCTTCCATAACGGCTGTCGGAATCCGTCCACTGCCCCACGGCTTCCTCCCCATCGAAGAAAACCAGATATAAATCATCGGAGTGTTTCAAGTGGGAGAATGCTTTACTCATCTCCAGCAACACGCCCGTCGAAGAGCCACCGTCATTCGCGCCGACGAAATGCGTCATCGCAATATTCTTGGTGTCGTAATGGCCTGTTACCACGACGGCCTTTCCAGAAGTGCCCGGAAATTTCACCATTATATTGGCCATCTGAATTGCGCCCTTCGGCGTATGCGCTTCGAATGAATCGAGCGAGACCTCACCGGCCGCCGGTTTCAACTCTGTGACAATCCAATCGCGAAGATGCCCGATGACCGGGGACCCGGATGGCCGTTCCCCCATTGAAACGGCATGCCGCGTATAGGCGAACGCTTGCGCGCCGCTGAACTCTGAATGGCTCTGCGCAGGCTGCCCGGCGCCCCATCCGAGCGGAGCCGCCACAACAAGCACACCCAAGCTCCACAAAAGCAGTAAGCGGCCCAACATAGATTTAACAGGCAAGGATTAAGAAAAATATTGAAAGCCACAACCCGAGAAGATTCTTAGGCTTAACAACTGTTGTATTATAACGGTACATCGACACTAAACAGGGCGTTTCGTCCTCTGGTTCACTATGCACTCCCTCGGAGTTGAGCTCAAGAATGCTCGCATGCGGAAAGGCCTCTCGCTCGAGGAGGTCAGCGGAATCACACGCATTCCCATTCACCGGCTCCTCGAGATTGAGAGTGACGACTTTGGCTCCATCGATTCAGCCTTCTTCTATCGAAGCTTCGCGAAGCAGTTCGCGCAATGTGTGGGCCTGGATCGTATAATTTTCGATGCGGCATTGGAGGCCTCGGCCCGTCAGATTCCCGAGCCTCTGATGCCCGGGCAGCACGGCAGTCATATACGTCCGGATGTTCCGGGTCTGAAGCCCAAGAAGATGCACAAGCTGAAGTGGCTTCTGTCCCTCGGCTCTCTGGCGATCATGCTCGGGGCCTGCTCCACTTTTTACGAGTTCTGGGAACGTACAAGGACTATTCCGGAGAGTCACAAAATCTATACGGCCGCACCCGGGGATGCAGCGGATAACGCAGCTGGCCTTTCCGGTTCCGCACCGGCCAGTTCATTGGAGGTTAAACTTTCCGCCCTCGAGAACACCTGGCTGTCTCTGACTGCCGACGGCAAGGAAGTCTTCAAAGGCACTCTGCGGGCCGATGAATCGAAAACTGTGCAGGGCCGTCAAACCGCACAGGTGAGAACTCGGAATGCCGGTGGCCTGGAAGTGGTCTTCAACGGCCGGCCGCTGGGCAAATTGGGCCCGGAGGGACAGAACCGAACGATCGTGTTTACCAGGAACAGTTACAATGTCCTGCACGCTCAGTTGTCTCTGCCGCTAGCCATCCTTATACGGGCCGTCGAATAGTCGAGGAAGCGGTCTCTTCGGCCTTCTTGGCGATTCTCGTTCCTCGTTCCAGCCTTCTCTTCTGCCGCTCCATCTGGATCAGTTCATTGCGCCGCCTCAATTTGATGCCGCTATCCACTTTGCGCCAGAACTGGCGGAAGTAATCGACCGCCGAAGCCAGGCCGAAAACCACCACCGCCCACATGGCGAGCATGGCAAACGTCCGCAGGGCGGGCCAACGGATGGACATGATCACCAGGCTGACGCCGACCACCTGAAGAACCATCTTGGATTTTCCCAGCTCTCCAGCTTTGATGATGTATCCTTCCGCAGCCGCGATACTGCGCAGCCCGGAAACAGCGAACTCGCGACTGATAATCAGGATGACCATCCATGCAGGGAGCAGCCGGATCTCCACCAGTGAAATCAAAGATGCCGAAATCAGCAGCTTATCTGCAATGGGGTCCAGCAGCGTTCCGACCGTCGTCACCTGCTTCCACCGTCTGGCCAGATAGCCGTCCAGAAGATCGGTTAGCGCCGCTGCCAGAAATAGCAGCAAAGCGAAAAAATCCGACGCGATCAGCAGCTTTGGGCCCCAATGCAGGCTCCAGTTCCCCTGCACCATCGCAGCCACCAGCAATGGCACTAGAAAGATGCGCACCAGGGTCAGCAGATTGGGAAGATTAGTCAAAAGCGCCCACCTATTAGAGTACTTCTGTAGATTGGAGTACTTCTGCGGATTAATTCTGCGGCGGTGTTGCTCCGTTCGGCGGACCGGATACCGGGGGATCGGCAGGCGGCGACGGGCTCGGTTGCAACACTGCGGCCGGCAAATTTCCCGAAGCAGCAGCGTGAGGCGCGGTCTTCGCCGGGCCGCCCGGGTTCGCCAGGCCGGCCGTATTTGTCACACTGGTCGATC
>CBAAAA010000226.1:0-6205 GCA_964658695.1 uncultured Solirubrobacteraceae bacterium
GATGAGCGGAACGTCGAAGGTTCATTCCCCCAAGCTCCTTGCGCAGGAGCGGCGTCGGGAGATTCTAAACCTTCTTGACCAGAACGGCCGAATCACGGTAGACGAAGTGTCGCAGCGCTTTGGGATTTCCGGGGTAACGGCGCGCGCCGATCTGGATGCGCTTTCCGAGATTGGGAGTCTGGTTCGATCGCACGGCGGCGGGATCAAACCACTGACCTCTCCCGAACATCCGCTGCGGGCTCGCGAAAGTATGCACCGCGATGAGAAGTCACGGATTGCGCTGGCGGCTCTGCAGTTGATCCGTCCTTCACAGACGGTGATTCTCTGTTCGGGAACAACGCTGGCGGAGCTGGCGACACAAATTTGCAGGAACCGCTCTGAGCACATTACAGTCATTACTCACGCGCTGAATATCGCCTCGCGACTCGCCGGCGCGCCGAACCTGAACCTGGTGATGATCGGCGGGATTGTGCGCCAGTCCTCGACAGCGGTAGTCGGGCCGCATGCTGAGCATATGTTCCACTCCCTGCATGCCGATCAGTGCTTCATGAGCACGGTCGGACTGGATACGGAACTTGGAATTACGACCCTCGACATTATGGAAGCACATCTGAATCAGCGCATGATCCAGTCCGCGGCGCAGGTAACAGTGCTGGCCGATTCGAGCAAGTTCGGGCAACGAAGTCTGTCGCTAATATCGGACTTCAAGGCCATTCATCGGGTGATCACGGATGCCGGAGCTCCGCCTGCGCAAGTTGCGAAACTGCGTTCACGCGGGGTCGAAGTAGTTTTAGCGTAAGCCCGCCTACGCTACGGAAAACCATAGCTTCAATGGTGGTTTCTATATGGTTTCGTATTCGTTCTTTTCCTTTCTTTATTCTTGACACTCGCTTCGTAGAGATCTTACAATCGCGTCAAAGCTTCGCATTTAGGAAGGAGCAGTTGCCAATTCTATGAGTGACTTATGTAAGCGCCGGTTGACGCAGTTCACGGCCAGCTTAGCTTTGTCGATTTCTTTTTTCCTGGTGCACGGGGTTAGCCGTGCCCAGGAAGTGACCGCTTCAATCAACGGTGCAGTGACGGACCCTTCTGGCGGCGCAGTCGGAGGCGCGAAGGTGACGGTGAAGGATTTGGATCGGGGAACACCATGGCCCACCACCACCAATGCAGCCGGCTTTTACAGCTTTCCTCGTCTGCCAATCGGACGTTACGAAGTCCGCGTGGAAGCTCCAGGATTTCAGGCGGCAGTTAAGAGCCCTGTTGAGCTTCAGTTGAACCAATCCGCAAAAATTGACTTTCCGCTCGTGGTCGGCGATGTGACTCAGACTGTCGAGGTTACCAGCGCTGCTCCGATTCTCCAGACTGAGTCGACACAATTGGGAACCGTCCTTGATAGCCGTACGAATGAACAACTGCCCCTGGCAACTCGCAACTACGTCCAATTAACGCTCTTATCGCCCGGCGCGGTCCATCCTGACCCCTCATCGTTCACGAATGGGCAGGCCACGGGCAACGGAGGGCGGCCTTACATTAATGGAAACCGTGAACAGACAAACAACTTTTTGCTCGATGGTATGGACAACAATCAGGTTTCAGACAACCTGGTCGGCTACACGCCAAGTCCGGACGCCATTCAGGAGTTCAATCTCATTGAGCAAAACGCCTCCGCTGAATTCGGTAACTTCATGGGCGGAATCATTAGCGCAAGTATCAAGGGCGGAAGCAATTCGTTCCACGGCGATGTATTTGAGTTCTTCCGAAACGATAAGTTGAATGCGAATGACTGGTCCAATAACCTCGTCGGTACCTCCCGGCCGCTCCTCCGCTGGAATGAGTTTGGGGGGACTCTCGGCGGACCTGTAATCAAGGATAAGCTATTCTTCTTTGTTGATTATCAGGGAGAACGTTTTGATACGCCGTCCAGTACGAGCGGTTATAGCGTTCTCACAGCGGCAGAGCGGATAGGCAACTTCTCGCAACTGCTGACACAGGAAGGCACACAGTTGTACTTCCCGAACACTGTAACCGCCTCCGGGGCGAAGGTTCCGATTCCGGGTAATATCATTCCAGCTGCGCTGCTCAGTCCGGTTGCGCAGAAGATCGTCAACTCATCCTATTACCCTGCGCCAATCAATGGAAACCTGGTCAACAACCAGTTGAATACTTCTCACACCATGACAAATGAGGATCAGGGTGATGCGCGTGTGGATTGGTCCCCTACACAGAAGGATCACATCTACGGGCGGTATTCACAGAGCCTGCTAAATAATCCAACAACAAACAGTCAGATTCTTGAATACAACAGTTCCCAGAACTACCCTGTGCATAACGGCGTGTTGGATTACACGCGAACAATCACTCCCTCGTTTGTTAACGATGTCCGGTTTGGTGTGAATTACATTTTGATCCAGAACGGAGCGACCGAGGCTACAGGGCTCGGGAATCTCAATACGACATTCGGAATTGCGGGAGTTCCGAACGATATTCTCGCAGCGCAATCGTTCTCAGCAAATAATTTTGCGAACACTATCGGTAACGCCGACAACTATGAATTGTTCGGCGATACCGTGATCCAGTACGAAGACACCGCCATCTACACCAAAGGAACGCATACGATGCACTTCGGTTTCCAGGGATGGCGGCAGCGAATTGACACGTTTTACTCGGGCAACAATGGACTTTCGGGGACTTTCAGCTACAACGGTCAGTACACCAGTTCCTCTTTGTACAACGCCAAAACGGGCTTGATCGGAAGCAGTGCGACTCCGACGAGTGGTGGCTCTGCAGAAGCCGACTTCATCCTTGGCCTTCCAGACAACATCGGTACCGGCACCAACGGCGGGACCTGGGGACAGCGCGATAATGTGCTCGCGGGCTTCTTCCAGGACGACTGGCACGTGACCAGCCACCTGACCTTGAACCTTGGGCTTCGTTACGAAATGCATACGCCGTGGACGGAAGTCCATAACCGCGAGACGAACTTCGGTCTTTTTAGCGGGGCGGTTGAAATTGCCGGGCAGAATGCGAACAACAGCGCTTTGTACAACACCTACAACGGAATTGGTAACTGGCAGCCACGTATTGGCATCGCGTACTCGCCCGATAGCAAGACTGTCGTTCGGGCAGCAGCGACGAGTTCGTCGTATCTGGAAGGGACCGGGACTAACCTGCGCCTTACAATCAATCCTCCATTCTCAAGCGAACATGATGCTCAGTACACAACGGGACAGACTTACAATTTCCCGGGTAGCACGCTTGACCAGGGCTACACGCCGGTCTTAGGGACTGGAGCCTGTACCGTTGCTGGGGCGCTCGCGAGTTCGGCGGCCTGTTTCTCAAACGCAACTTTGCGTGTCTGGGACCAGAATTTCCGGCCTGCCCAGTCCCTGCAATGGAACTTTAGTGTGCAACGCCAACTCGGTAATTCGATGACAGTCCAGGCTGCTTATGTTGGTCAAAAAAATACGCATCTTGTTGTTCCTCGGGCTTATTTCCAGAAGGTTCTGAATGCCGATGGAACGATCTCGAGTTCGCCTTATCTCGCCGGGAATCCAACCCTAACCAGTGAGATTGGCCAGATCTCCGGCACTGCCTCGAGTGGTAACCAAAGCTATAATTCCCTTCAGCTGGTTTTCCAGAAGCGCCTGGCGCAGGGGCTGGAATTCCAAGCGAATTACACCTGGTCGAAGTGTATGTCGGATGCTATCGGCTACTATGGCGCCGGCGGACAGTCCGGTTCCCAGTCCGCCTATTTCCAGAATGAATATAACGCGGCGTCGGAGTGGGGACCCTGCTTCTACGATGTCGAACACATATTCAGCGGCTACTTGACTTACGATCTTCCGTTCGGACGAAATCGAGCATTCGGCAAGAACATGAACAAGGTCGTTAACGCGGTCGTCGGCGACTGGCAGTTAAACGCCATTCCGAGCTGGCATAGCGGCTTTCCGCTCACAATTTCGGCGAACGACAATTCAGGGACCAACTCTCGGGGCGCACGTGCCAACTGCATTGCCCCGGGAACGGAACTCGGCGAGCAGAATGCGCCTGCTGCTTTGGGCGGCGGCTACCTTTGGTTTGATCCAACTGCGTACTCACAGCCATCGTCCGGCTTTGGGAATTGCGGTGTCGGAACGATTCGCGGTCCAGGGCTTCACACGGTGGACATGAGTATTTCGAAGCAGTTCCTTACCTTCGAGCACCAAAATCTGGAGATTCGTGGCGAGTTCCTGAACGTCTCGAACACTCCGATCCTGAATGCTCCCAATCACTCGATTGGCAGTACGCTCGGATTGCTCAACAGTTCGCAGGGCGCCCGCAACATCCAGCTCGGTGTAAAGTACAACTTCTGATCGCCACCTGCTAACGGCAGGTTGCGCTAGTCACCAATAATGCAGGCCCGGAACACTCCCTGGAGTGTCGCCGGGCCTCTTCTTTTTGAGGAGAAATATTAGCCGCGCACGCTACAATGACGGTTTGCATGTCAGAGCTATTGTCGGGGAAGACAGCGCTTGTCTTAGGCGTTGCCAATAAGTGGAGCATCGCTTATGCAATCGCCGAAGCATTTGTACGTGAAGGAGCATCCTTGGTGCTCACCTATCAGGGGGAGCGTCAAAAACAGACGGTAGAGGAGCTTGGCGCGGAGCTGAAGGCGACCCGGGTTCTAAACTGCGATGTGACCAAGCCGGATGAGTTAGAAAAGCTTGTCAGCGAACTGCAGCAGATTTCGCCGACGCTGGACGCGGTGGTGCATAGCATCGCGTTTGCCAACAAAGAGGATCTGAGCCGGGCGTTTGTCGAAACCACTAGGGACGGGTATCTGCTGGCGCAGGAAGTTAGTGCGTACTCCTTAGTCTCTGTTGCGCGCGCTCTCACGCCTCTGATGAAAGCAGGCGGATCGCTGATGACCTTGACCTATCTTGGGTCGACTCGGGTGGTGCAGAACTACAATGTGATGGGCGTCGCCAAAGCCGCACTGGAAGCGTGTGTGCGGTATCTGGCAAGCGACCTTGGCCCGTCCAAGATTCGCGTTAACGCCATTTCAGCGGGACCCATCAAGACCGCTTCCGCGCGCGCTATTAAGGACTTCTCGAAAGTTCTGGACGCGGTGGCGGCAGTGGCTCCTCTGCGTAAGAATACGGATCCCGCCGAGGTGGCCGATGCCGCAGTCTTTCTGGCCAGCGATCTCGGGCGCGGGGTGACGGGTAATGTATTATTTGTTGATTCCGGGTTCCACATCATTGGAATCGGCCTTTGACGACCGTCCGGCTAACGGATCGCAGGTCTAGCCGTCTCTAATGACAAGGTTCCGTCTTTGAAAATCATATGATTCAAGTTGAAGGTCTCTCGAAGAAGTACGCGCGGCATGTCGCGGTAAACAACATCTCTTTCAACGTCGCGAAGGGTGACATCGTGGGATTTCTCGGTCCAAACGGAGCCGGAAAAACAACTACTATGCGTATCTTGACGTGCTTCCTGCCTCCGACTGAGGGTCGGGCAAGCGTTGCCGGTTTTGATGTATTTGAGCAACCGTTCGAAGTGAAGAAGCGCATCGGGTACCTTCCCGAGGCGCCCCCAGTGTACCCGGAGATGAGTGTTCGGGACTACCTTACTTTTGTCGCGAACATCAAGAACGTACCGAGTGGCGATGTGAAGCGCCGGACAGAAGAGGTGATGGAGCGTTGCTCTGTGGCTGATGTGCGCGACCGCCTGATCGGGAAGCTTTCGAAAGGCTACCGGCAGCGTGTGGGACTCGCGCAGGCGATTATCCACAACCCGGATGTCTTAATTCTGGATGAGCCAACTTCGGGGCTGGATCCCAAACAGATTATCGAGACCCGCGAATTGATTAAGAATTTAGCGGGCGAGCACACGATTATTCTCAGCACCCACATACTTCCTGAAGTGGAAGCCATTTGCGAGAAGGTAATTATCATCAATAAGGGCCGGGTAGTCGCAACTGATTCAGTGGAACGGCTGCGAAACCGGACAGGAGAAGGCGGCGCCGTGCAGGTGCAGATCGACACGGATGGGGCAGCGGATAAGCAAGCTGTCCATCAACGGCTGGAGCAGGTGCCGGGTGTGAGTAAGGTCCTGGAAACCGCCGGTGTAGCGGGAAGCCTGGTATTCGAGGTGGATAGCCTGCCAGGACGGAACGCAAGAGCCGACATCGCCCGGGCGGTGGTGCAATCCGGCTGGAGCTTAT
>CBAAAA010000226.1:6215-7641 GCA_964658695.1 uncultured Solirubrobacteraceae bacterium
TGGAACTGAAGTCCATGACTTACAGCCTTGAAGAGGTCTTTCTGGAGCTCACAGGTTCACAACCTGAGGCTTCGGCGGACGTCGTCGTGCCGGCGGAGAGCGTGCAATGAGAAACACCTGGACTATCTGCCGTCGCGAATTGTACTCCTATTTTGTTTCTCCCATCGCCTGGGTCTTGCTCGGGATCTTCGCGCTGTTGAGTGGGGCCTTTACGTACCTCATTGGACAGAGTTTTGTTCGGGCGGGCTTTGAAAGCCAGTTAAGCGGTCAATCGATGCCGATGAATGTGAATGAGCAGGTGATTGCACCTTTACTTTCAAACATCGCGGTGATTGGTCTTTTCCTGATTCCGCTAATCAGCATGCGGTTGCTGGCGGAAGAAAAGCGGCAAGGCACGATAGAACTGCTGGTGACCTCTCCGATTCACGAGCTGGAGATCATTTTGGGGAAATGGCTATCGGCGGTGTTGATGTACGCGGCCTTGATCGCTGTGTTCTTTATCGATATTTCGTTCTTTTTCTTTTTCGGGAATCCCGATATGAAGCCGGTGCTCACGGGAATCCTTGGAATCGTGCTGCAGGGCGCGTGTCTACTGGCTCTGGGTACGTTCATTTCCAGTCTGACCAGAAATCAGATCGTGGCGGGGGCGGTCGGATTTGCTTTGGCGCTGCTGTTATGGATTTTGAGCTGGACCACTTCGTTCGGTAATTCGGATACAGTCCAGTTTCTGAATTACCTTTCTATCGTGAGTCATCTGGATAGCTTCACGCGCGGAGTTATCGACTCGAAAGATGTTATCTACTACTGTTCTATGATTTTCCTCGGTTTGTTTCTGACTTCCCGATCGCTTGAATCGATGCGGTGGAGGGCGTAATGGCGACAACAACCGCGAAGAATTCGGTTTCTGCGCGCCAGGCGAAATATGGCGCAACTGCGTCGCTGTACACAATCGTTGTGATCGCGGCATTAATTCTGGTGAACTGGCTTGCGAATCGATACAACAAGAGCTTCGACACCACGAGCAACAAGCAGTTCACGTTGTCTGATGAGACGAAGAAGGTTGTGAAGGGCTTGAAGTCGGAAGCCACGATTGTCTATCTGGATAAGCCGAGCGGATTCTCGACAGCCAAGGCAACGCTGGACCGTTACGCAAATCTTTCGTCGAAAGTGCACGTTCAATATGTAGACATCGTGCGCAATCCGACGGAGGCAAATGCTTATGGCATTCGCTTTCCAGGAACCGCGGTGGTGCAGATCGGTCCCCGCAGGGAAGAGGCAAAGGCGGTTACTGAAGAAGGCGTCACTGGGGCGTTTGTGAAGGATTTAAAGGGTGTTCGCAAGGTCTGCATGGTACAGGGTAGTGGCGAACACCAACTGGATGATACGCAAGGCGCCGGATTGTCACAGTTCAAGACACTTTTGGAGC
>CBAAAA010000227.1:0-7614 GCA_964658695.1 uncultured Solirubrobacteraceae bacterium
CGATCTCCGGTGTTGCGCTCGATTCTCAGCATCATCGCATCGCTTCAGCCAAGATTTTTCTGCAGCGCTCTGGCGAAAAGAAAGTCGAAAGCACTCAAACCGATGGCGCGGGCGTCTATCGCTTTGTCGCAGCTCCTGGCACTTACACACTCAGAGCCGAAGACGATCACTTCGACCAAGCCTCTGCGGGACCATTCACCATCGCCGCCGATAAAGTCACAAAAGTTGATCTGATCATGCAGGCGCAATACTTCGACGAGCCTCAATTCACGGTCGCCGGCGTCACCGGCAACATCTACCGAGGAGGCCATGGGGCGGATACGGTGCTGCGCTCCTCCGAAGCACTCACAAAAGCGACGACAGCCTTAACCAGCCCTAATGCGGCGGAACGCGCCGGCCATCCGCTCGAAGCGGTTGCGCAGTTACAACATGCGGCGGAATCGAATCCCTCCGAGCCCAACCTCTTTGACTGGGGAACTGAGTTGTTAGCCCACCGCGCACCCGAACCCGCGACCGCGGTGTTCACCAGGGGCGTTCGTCTGTTTCCAAAATCCGTACGCATGCTACTCGGCCTCGCCTCGGCGCAATATGCCGCCGGCGCCTACGAGCAGGCCGCAAGTTCCTTCTTCCGCGCTACCGATCTCAATCCCGCCGACTCGAAGCCCTATCTCTTCCTGGCTGAAACGCAGCGCCGCGAGATCACGCAGTTGCCCGGTTACGTGGAACGATTCGCACGGTTCGCGAAGCTGCATCCCGAAAACGCTCTCGCCAACTACTACTACGCCGTTAGCCTCGCCAGCAACCAGCATGAAGCGACAGCACTTCCATTTCTCAACAAAGCACTCTCACTCGACCCGCACCTTGGCCGCGCGCATCTGCAGCTTGGAGCCATCTATGCCGGGCAGGGAGAATACGAAAAAGCCATTCGGGAGTATGCAAGCGCCATCGACGCGACGCCTAACCTCGATGAGGCTCACTACCGCCTTTCCGAGGCTTATCGAGTGACCGGTGATCGCACCAAAGCCGCGCAGGAACTGGATCTCTACAAACAACTTTCAAAAGCCTCTGCGGAAAAGCTGGAACGGGAACGCCGGGATGTCCAGCAGTTCGTTGTTTCCCTAAGCAGTCAGTGAACAGGCGTGGGCTTGGTCATCAGACTCGCGAACAGATCGAAGAACTTGCCCTTATCGAGATCCATTTGAATCTCGACTGGCTGCAAAGTGAAGTTCGGCTTATCGCTCTCATCCCAAATAAGCGTGTTGCCGTAGCCGGCGCCGTGATCGATGTCCACGCTCATAAAACGGGTTTGCTTCTTGGTAATAATTGACGGATCCAACCAGGCCCCCGCAGCCAGTTCATCCCACATGAAATCGTTCCCGCCGCCCTGCTTGAAATAGTGCGCCACATACAGCGCGATCGGGGTTCCGGCCGCGCCAATCGCTTTCACCAGTTCCGGTGTAAGCCGGACCTTGATCGAAACATCCGTCGGTGTACAGACGATCTTTTTCCAGGGCGCGCGAAGCACGATGACCGCCGCCTCAGGATCGAACCAGAAGTTAAATTCATGTCTCGGATTGTCCGCGAACTCGGCGTAGTCGGTTTGCGGATTGAGACTGCCGCCCATGAAGACCAGCTCCTTAGCCAACTCAGGAAATTGCGGATCAATCGAGATCGCAAGCGCCAGATTCGTCATCGGGCCGCCCTCATAAATAGTGACTTCATGCGGATAGTGACGGACTGTCCGGATCAAAAAATGCACCGCGTCTTCGTCCGCGGCCTTCGTCGTTGGTTGCCCTTCTGCCAGTGGCGGAACGACGGATGACTCGTGCCACCAACGCTCATCCCACGCGCCCGCGTACGCCAACTTCCCGTAACGCTGCTGCCACAGTTCCGCCTCCTCGCGAGTTCGCACCAGCGGCATTACAGCGCCTTTCATCACCGGAATGTCCGTACGCCCGATCATTTCGAGCAGGCGCAGAGTATGTGCTACCTCCTCGTCACGCCACTGATCTCCGCTGACGACCGTGATGCCCAGGACATCGACATCAGGCGACAGCGCCAGCATCAGGACTGTCTGGAGATTGCTCCCGCCCGGTCCCGCACAGTCTTGATTGATGATGATCTTACGGCGTGCCGCCGCCGGAAAAATTGGACTGGTCAGTAAAACGAAAAAAGTGAAAAATCGAACCGATCTCAAAAGGCCACTTTCAACGCAAACTGTATCACGCGTGGATTGTTCACGGTGGAACTGATCGCGCCAAACGTCGCTGAATTGATATCCGCGCCGGGCAATCCAAACTGCGCATGGTTAAACAGGTTGAAAAACTCCGCACGGAAATCCAGACGAATGGTCTCTCGAATCGGGATGTGCTTGATCGCTGAAAAATCGGTATTGATAAAGTTTGGTCCTGACACCGGAGTTCTCGACGCATTTCCAAGCTCGCCTGTCGGGGGAGCCGCAAAGCACGAAGCATTGAAGAACGAACTCAGTGACTGGGTACCGGAGTTGGGGTTACAGACCTGATTCGGACGATTCAGGCTGTTCCCATTGTTCTGGAAATTTACGCCCGAATTGTTGCTGCTGTCCACGATGAAAACAGGAAACCCTGAGGTCGCCCTTTCAATCACGTCCAGTTCCCAGTTGCCGACCACGAAATTAACCGGGGCGGCCAGCGAGTTCCCGAACTTTCTGCCTTTACCAAAAGGCAGCGAGTAAATGATGCTGCCCGTGAAACTATGGTTATTGTTGATCTGTGACAGGCCCCAGTCGAGTGATTGCCAGTTGGGCAGCGGATAATACGTCGCACCGATGCTGCTTCCCAGCCCATCCGTGAAGCCGTTGTCATACGCTTTCGAATAGGTGTACCCAAGCAAGGCGTAGACGCCATACTTCGAGCTCTTGGTTTCGGCTTTCACCTGGAACGAGTTATAGTGAGCACGCCCGATATCGCTGATATTTGAGATCGTGGAGAAGGGAAATGCGGGGAACGGAATGCCCAGTGCACTCCCGCCTGGGCCGCAGCCCAGCGTATAGCCGGACACAGTGCCGCATGCTGAAGGAGTGGTGACGTTCTCGTTGTTGCCGTCAATCAGAATGTGCGCACTGCGCGAGCCAGCGTAGCCGGCGGTCAGCACAACGTCTCCCGGCAGCTGTTGCTCTATGTTGACGTTGTACTGCTGTACTCTTCCAAGCTTGAAGTTGGTGTTCTGCGCTTGGATGGTACCTGTGAAATCAGCCGGAACGGGAGGAGCGGTAAAGACTTGAAACCCGTCCGAGGCGCTGATTGCAGAGGGCGCTAATCCATATTTTGTGGCGCAAGCCGCGGTGGCAAATGTGCAGGCGCCGCCGAAAGCAAAGCGGTCCGACTCTGCATAATAGGGCGGATTCTGCCATAGGCCTTGAGCACCCTGATTCCACGAGGAATCGTGGAAAATCGCGTACCCCCCGCGGACGGCTGTCTTTTGCGCTCCGAAAGGTTTCCACGCAACACCGATGCGCGGCTCGAGACCTGTCTTATCAAATTGGATGCCGGCTGCCGGACCTGCGTTCTGCCCCGCTATCAGGAATTGGCTGGTCGCCGGATTGAAATCAGCCTGACGATTAGCTACTTCAGTGATGGGAGTCGTGAGCGCCCACGCCAGGCCCAAATTTAGCGTCAGGTCTTTCGTCACGCGCCAGTCATCTTGAACATAAGGCCGAAAGAGCTTCCATCTCCGACCCGTCACATTGCCGTCAAATGTTTGATCGTGGATTGCCAGACTCGGCAAGCCAAGAAGGAGGTCCGCTTCCGGTTCATTCGACCAGGCGCCGCTATAAATCCAGTAGCCGTTGGCAAAGCCCTCCGCCAGGACGTTCATCTGCATGGCGCGTATCTGTCCGCCGAGTTTAATATCGTGGTTGCCGCGAATCATGTCGAACGAATCGGACACTGACCACACGTTGGTTCCACCCTGGAACGGCGTATAACCACGGTCTCCCAATGACCAATACCCGCCGTCCAGCTGGGTGCTCGTCAAGCCACAGCTGGCGCCGCCCAGATTTGCGCCTGGAATGCCGAAGCTCTGCGACAAACAGCTTCCGGTGCCTTGCGAAGTGATGTAGTTGAAAATCCGGTTATATCCAACGCTCAACTGGTTCACTGAGCCAGGGGAAAAGATGTGAGTCTCAGATGCCGCCACGTTTCGCGCATGGTTCAAAATGCCTTGATTACTGCCGAACGGATTCGCCTCTGCAAACCCGGGTGCTCCGCCCGGGACGTATGACGTAGCCTGATCGTAGCTGAATCGCGCGAAGGCGTAATCCTTAGCCGAGAAGTTGTGATCGAGCCGCACATCGAACTCACCTTCGTTCAGCGAGCGAACCGGCTCATTCACGTAGTTGTAACCGAGCGACGAGTTGTTTGCATTGGGCAGCGGATACAAATTGATCATTTTCTGCATGATCGGGTTGATCAGACTTGAAGGAATCTTGTTGCAGGCAACTCCGGCCGTCTGACTACCGTCCGGCGCAGCGGGCATGGGATTGCCAGCCGAGTCACATTGGAACGCGGTGCTGGCTGCTCCGCTTACATTGGGATTCACCAGTAAGCCCTGGCGGGGATTGCCGAAAGCATCGTCCGTGAAGTCGCCGGTGCGCATGGCTGCGCTTGGAACCAGACCCGTATACGGGATCCCGTGCCGCTGCATCTTGTTCTGGATATCGGCGAAAAAGAAGGTCTTGTCCTTCTTGATCGGCCCCCCTACCGACCCGCCAAACTGATTCAGATTAAACTTCTCGGTGGAGCTCGCGAAGAAGCTGCGAGCATCCAGACTCGTATTGCGGAAGAACTCGAACACTGACCCGTGCAGAGAGTTGGTACCCGACTTAGTCGTTACAAGGACGGCCGGACCGGCCCGCGTGCCCCACTCCGCGGAGTAATTGTAGGTAAGAACTTTGAACTCCTGAATCGCGTCTATGGACGGCAGGATCGAGATGCCGCCCGAGGTTAGCTCGTTATTATCGTTCCCATCCAGCAGCCAGTCGGTTGAGTTAGCGCGCGACCCGCCGACAGAGAGCGAAAATGAGCCACGCGCGGAAGCTTCACTATCTGGCCCCCCGTTAAAGAAACTGTTTGGATTCGTTTCCTGCGTAGTGCCCGGCGTGAGCGTTGCAAGTTGCACAAAATCACGCCCGTTCAGCGGCAGTTCGGCCACCTGTTGCGAGGTGATCACCTGGCCAAGCGTCGGATTGGTTGTCTCAACCGCCACCGGCGTCGCTGTGACTTCCACGCTCTGCTGTACATTTGCCGGCGCCAGCGCAAAATTCACTTCTCGCTGCTCGTCCACCTGCAGCCGCAAGTCGCGCGTTTCCGAAGTCTGGAATCCGGCCAGTTCGGCCCGAACCGTATACGTCGCCACACCCAGCAGCGGCACCACATAGTGACCGGAACTGTCCGAGATTGCGTTACGCACGGTGCCCGTACCCTGACCGGCGACGGTCACCTTAGCGCCTGAAACCGCCGCGCCTGAAGCGTCCGCAACGGTACCGGAGATCGTCCCGGTTGCCTGCCCGAAAAGCATCGGGCAAAAAGAAAACAACAAAAATGAAAAAAGAACTGCGTATAAGCCCCTGCCGGCCCGCATGATTGCTCCCTCTTTTGGCCACGGACGGAGTGACTCTATGTGAAACCCTCTGTCACCTGACGGTAACTGTCAAGATCCTTTACTATCACCCGCTTAGTGCTTACCTGTCAATACTTAAGTGACGTCCTTAATCGACAACGCCTAGGTAAGAACATGGCCTTCGATGGCCTGGCGCCGGAAGCAATCGACCGCATGGTCATTCACCATCCCGACCGCCTGCATCCAGGCATAAACGATAACGGGCCCAACGAACTTGAATCCTCTCTTCTTGAGCTCCTTCGAAATCTCCTCTGAGGCGGCGGACTTCACCGGAACAGGGCCGGTGTTATGCATCGGTTTTCCTCCTGCCAGACTCCAGACAAATGCGGAGAACTCCTGGCCGGCCTCCTGCATCGCCATGTACGCGCGGGCACTACCAATCGCCGCCTCAATCTTGGCGCGAGACCGAATAATATCCGCGTTTCCGAGCAAACGTTCCACATCAGTCTCGCTAAAATTCGCCACCACATCAGGGTCGAACCCGCGGAATGCTTCACGAAATGCGTCACGCTTCCGTAGGACGGTGATCCAGGCGAGACCCGCCTGAAATCCGTCCAGAACCAGCTTCTCCCAGAGCGCGCGGCTGTCATACTCAGGAACGCCCCACTCGGCGTCGTGATACGCCTGTAACAGAGGATCGCTTTCTGCCCAATGGCAGCGGTGCACGATGTCGCCAGCCGTCTTTGTCGTCTCACTCACCCTCTTTCTCAACCCAGTCAGTTTGCCACAAGGAAGCCGCCACGATTCATGAAGCTAACACTGAAACATCTGAGACGCCATGCACTTTCCGCAACGCTCTTTCCACCGACGACGCTTTCGCAAGCCATCCAGCGGCTCGGCTTCGTTCAAGCCGACCCGATCCGCTCGCCGGCGCGCGCTCAGGACTTGATC
Organism: uncultured Solirubrobacteraceae bacterium; assembly: GCA_964658695.1. GTDB lineage: Bacteria > Acidobacteriota > Terriglobia > Bryobacterales > Bryobacteraceae > Bog-105. Next base: position 6,553 of record CBAAAA010000227.1, read on the forward strand.
CTGCGGCACCGGGTGAAGAACTATCGCGCAGGTGATCTGGAAGAGCGCTACCCAAGGCTGAAACTTGAGGAGGACTTCCTATATGCCTACGGTTTCATGCCGCGTTCCACCTGGAGTTTGCTGCACCCGAGGATGGAACAACGACTGACCGCCGCCGAACGACGGGTGCTTGAGATTGTTTCGGCCCACAAACGAATCCATCCGAAAGAACTGGAAGCGTATCTGGGCAGGAAGCGGGAGATCAATGCCTGGGGTGGATACTCGAAAGCGACAACGAAAACACTGCATGCTCTTCACTACCGCGGACTGCTGAGGATTGCGGGACGCGAGAATGGCATTCGGCTTTACGAGCCCACGGTTGCAAAGGAAAATCCAATCGAACCTGAAGAGCGGCTGCGCGGGGTGGTTCTGCTCACGGCTGCGATCCTGGCGCCGCTGCCCGATCGTAGCCTGCGAGCCACGCTCCAGCTTTTGGCTCACGGGACCCCGGCTTTGAAGGGCAGACATTCCGTAGTAACGAAACTTCTGGAGTCCGGAGAGCTTGCCAGCGCCGTCGTTGAGGATGTCCGTTATGTCTGGCCGGCAGGACGCAATGCGCGCCAAGCGCCGGAGGAGATGGTGCGCTTCCTGGCGCCATTCGATCCATTGGTTTGGGATAGACGAAGATTTCAACACTTCTGGGGTTGGTCGTATCGGTTTGAAGCCTACACTCCGCTTGCAAAACGGAAGCTCGGGTACTACGCGATGCCCCTGCTGTGGCGGGACGAGGTGGTTGGCTGGGTGAATATCTCAAACTCGCAAGGGGAGTTGAAGGTCGAATCTGGATTTGTAGAAACGCAGCCCACGGAAGCGTCATTTCAGACTCAATTCGAGGCCGAAGTTGAGCGCTTTCGAGTTTTTCTTCAACCGCGAAGCTAGTCGAGGATTTGCTACAGTTTGGCAAATGCAAAGATTCGGGTCGTTCGCGGCTGCTCTGATATTTCTTTGTTCAGCGGCTCACACGCGGGCACAGATAAATCCTCCGGCGGCCGATACGATCCTGATCAACGGCAAGATCATCAC
>CBAAAA010000228.1:0-7613 GCA_964658695.1 uncultured Solirubrobacteraceae bacterium
AGCGAACTTTGAAACCAGCCTCGATACTGATCGCCGCCTTCGAGATACATGTCGGCCGGCCAGCGAAGTCCATTCCCGGGCGTCAAAACAGCTAGATTACTGGAGCCCGAATCGAACCAGACGTCGAGAATGTCCGATTCCTTCCGGAAGTGATTGTGCCCGCATTTGACGCACACCCAGTCCGGACCGATCAGATCCTGGACGCTTTTCGAGTACCAGACATCGGCGGTATGCTCACGGAATTGCCGGACCACGCTGTCGAGTGCTCGCTTGTCGGTTAGCGGTTCACTGCAGCCCTCGCAGTAGAACACGGTTATCGGGACGCCCCAAACGCGCTGCCGCGAGACACACCAGTCGGGACGGGAAGCGACCATGTTCGAAATACGTTCTTCGCCCCAGGTCGGGTGCCACTCCACTTCCTTGATCGAGTCGAGCGCCCGTGTGCGCAAATCTTCGCGGTCCATGCCGATGAACCACTGCTCGGTGGCGCGGAAGATAACCGGGTTGTGACAACGCCAGCAGTGCGGATAACTATGATCGACCGGTTCCTGGCGGGCCAGCGCTCCGTGTTCCTCAAGCAGGCGAACCACGATAGGGTTGGCTTCCCACACGGTCTTGCCGATCAACTCTTCGGGCAGCACTCCCTCAGCGCCTTCCGCGCGGAAGATCCGGCCGGCGGAGTCAACCGGGCAGTAGACAGGCAAGCCGTAGCGCTGGCCGGTGACGAAGTCTTCCTGGCCATTACCCGGAGCGGTATGCACTGCGCCCGTTCCCTGCTCCAAGGTCACGTGATCTCCCAGGAGACCAAGGGAGTCGCGGTCCAGGAACGGATGCCGGAAAACAGCGCGTTCCAGTCTTGTCCCGGGAAAGCGGGCCAGCACGGTCTGGTCCCAACCCAGCAGATCCGCCACCTTCGGAAGCAGCTCATCCGCAACGATGGTCACGCCCTGCGGAGTATCGACCGCTACATAGTCGTACTTGGGGTTAAAGGCAATGCCCAAGTTCGCAGGAATGGTCCAGGGCGTGGTAGTCCAGATCAGCGCGAAGACATTCTTTCCAGAGAGCGCCGGATCGAGCAAGGCAGGGTCGGAAACCAGGCGAAATCGGACGTAAATCGACGGGCTGAGGTGGTTTTCGTATTCCACTTCGGCTTCCGCGAGGGCGGTGCGATCTTTGATGCACCAGTGCACCGGCTTCAGGCCCTTGTAGACATAGCCGTTGTGGAGGAAGTCGACGAACGCTTGTGCGATGACCGCTTCGTATTCGGCGCTCATCGTCAGATACGGGTTTTCCCAACGGCCGAAAACTCCCAGCCGTTTGAATTCCGCGCGGTGCAGGTCGACGTACTTTGCGGCATATGCGCGGCACTCGGAGCGGATCTGGGCGATGCTCATCGAAGCTTTGCGTTTGCCAAGCTCCTGATCGACTTTGAACTCAATCGGCAGTCCATGACAGTCCCATCCGGGCACATAGGGAGCATCAAATCCCGCCATGGTCTTCGACTTCACGATGAAATCCTTCAGGATCTTGTTGAAGGCGGTTCCCAGGTGGATGTTGCCGTTGGCGTAAGGCGGACCGTCGTGAAGGATGTACTGCGGACGTCCAGCCCGAGACTTGCGGATTTTGTGATAGAGACCCGTGGCCTCCCACTCGGCAAGCATCTTGGGCTCCGCCGCAGGCAGGTTTGCCTTCATCGGAAAACTGGTTTTTGGAAGGTTGACCGTCTTCTTCAGGTCAACATCTGAGGCGTTCATGGACTAACTTCATGGTATCGAACCAGATGGTATCGAACCGGCACGCCTGGCTTCGCTACTACGGTTGGGGTAACTGCGAGTCCGGGAAGCTGCGAACGACGCGTAGCGTCCGATCCCATCGCGTTCGCGTAAAGAAATGAGTGCCAAGATCCACTATATGATGGACCGCGGAAGCGGCAGTTTCGCCAGCGAGATCCTCAGTTGACGCGTCGTAGGACCAATAAATCAAAACTGGCTTTCCTACAAAATTCTCACGCGGCACGAAGCCCCAGAAGCGGCTGTCTTCCGAGTTATCCCGGTTGTCGCCCATTGCGAAGTAAGAGTTCGCGGGGACTACCAACTCGCCATCCTTCACATTTTCAGCTAACATGGCGCGCTGGAGTTCAAAACCGCGCTGATCGCGAGTCGGAAGGCAACACGGCCCCGGGAAGTTATCCCGAAAGGAGTTGTATGCAAATTTGTGATAAACATACGGCTCTTTCAACCGGACGCCGTTTCTGTAAAGTACGTTGTCCACAATCTTGATGCGATCGCCCGGAACCCCGATGAGGCGTTTGACGTAAGTTTCAGCCAGGTTTCCCGGGTAGCGGAACACAATGACATCGCCGTGCTTCGGCTCCGTATAAGGCAGCAGGTGCTTAGTCAATCTATCCGCGGGGGCGTAAGCCATCTTATCGACGATCAGGTGATCGCCGATCAAAAGAGTATCTTCCATTGAACCGGTTGGAATGACAAATGGCTGAGCGATGGCGGTGGTACTAAACAGAATGATCAGAACGGTGACCGCCCATTCGCCAACCGTGTTGCGGGCCTTCACCGTATTAGCCATAAGAAACTCGATTTTACAACTTCAAGGCACCAGCTCGCCTATAAAAGAGCCGTACGGAGGAAGAGTCAGTGCCTTCAACGCGCTTTGCCCGCTGGCGTTCGCGTAGGAGGCCAGCAGCAGGTTCGCATGCTGGCTCTTCAATCCATTCGCTGTGAGATCAAGACTTATTGTCTGTTGGGACGAGGTGAAGTTCATGCTCACCAGGACCGCCTTACCGTCTGGAGTCTTCCTGAGATAGGAGAGCACTTTGTCGTTCGAGTTATCTACTGTGATGAAGTCCCCGCTCTTCATCTGCTCGTTCTGTCTGCGGAGACGAATCAGTTTCTTGTAGTAATTCAGCAGCGAGTCAGGGTCCGCGTTTTCTTTGGATACATTTACAGTGCGATAGTTCGACGCCGCGGCCAGCCAGGGATGGCTCGAAACGCTGAATCCAGCGTTCGTATCGCCATTCCATTGCATCGGCGTCCGTTCCCCGTCGCGGCCTTTTTCCTTTGGCCATCCGCTGCGTCCGATCGGATCTTGTACCTGATCCTTGCTCTTGGGATCGCTGTTTACCATTCCCAGTTCTTCGCCGTAATAAATCAGCGCCGCATCACGTGGAGTGAGGAGCAGAGTGGCCAGGAGGCGCGCGATCTCGCCGTCATGTTTTCCGTCGCCATAGCGATCGATGGATCGTCTGTTGTCATGATTCGAGAAGACGAAGAGCGGCACATTGCCGTTGATCCTGGTCTCCGCATCCTGCAGCTTGCCACGAAATCCGTCAACGGAAAGCTTGTTAGAAAAGCCAAGCTGGGTGTCCATGGGCAGCTGTAGTTCGTCCCGATTCCGGCCGTACATTTTGGCGAGTTCGCCCACATTCGGGAGATAAGTCTCGCCAATCAGGACCGTACCCGGGACTTCGTTGGTCACGCGACGGAGCTGCCTCAAAATGTCATGCACCTCCGGCAGGTTGTCGGTATACGCCCGATTCACAATACGCTCGCCGTAAGCATCGGTGCCGGCAAGAAAGGGCTCGTCTTTGAGGGCCAGATCCTCAAACATGCTGGTGATGGCGTCCAGGCGGAATCCGGCAACGCCCTTATTCATCCAGAAGCGAACGACGTTAAACATAGCGTTCTTCACGTCGTCATTTCGCCAGTTCAGGTCCGGCTGTTCCCGATAAAACTCGTGATAATAATACTGCCCGCGCGCCTTTTCATATTGCCAGGAGGAGTGGCCGAATAGCGATTGCCAGTTGTTGGGCGGGTTATTTGGCGGCGTGCCGCCAGGCTTTCCATCGTGCCAGATGTACCAATCGGCCTTCGAATTGGTGCGCGAAGAGCGGGATTCGATGAACCAGGGGTGCTTGTCGGAGCTATGATTCAGCACCAGGTCGCAGACAATTTTGATTCCTCGCTGTTTGGCTTCATTCAGCAGGTGGTCAAAATCGGCCATGGTGCCGAATTGCGGGTCGATCCCTTCATAGTCGGAGATGTCATAGCCGAAATCCACTTGCGGCGACGGATAGAAGGGCGTGATCCAGATGGCATCCACTCCGAGATCTTTCAGGTAATCGAGATGCTGGGTGATGCCGTTGAGGTCGCCGATGCCGTCGCCGTTCGAATCACCAAACGAGCGTGGGTACACCTCGTAGATGACAGCGGATCTCCACCAGTTGACGTCGGCTTCTGCGGCGATCGCGGTTTGGGATCGGAACGCCAGCAGAGCAAGAAAAGCAGTAAATAAGATAAGTCGAGAAGAGCGCATAGCCGGCATCGATAGTATCATCAGAGTACTCCAACGGCTTTCTGCACGGCTTACGCCAGCCATCTCCTTAGCGTCTTGGAGTCCCGCCTCTACACCAGCTCGGCAAACCAGCGCCACAAAACGTGTGCCGAAAGAAAAACCAGTATGGCTATGCGGAACGCGACAAACGCATGGTCCGCTAAGGAACCGAATCGGGTGGCACTCATGGCGAGCAGCCCTAAGCACAGAAGAAACAGGAGCCAGGGTGTCAATTTCCGCGGCAGGTAACGGCCCTCTTCAGCCGTGATCATACCGAAGTTTGGCGGGGCTCCGCCCAGACAACAACAAAAAGCCGACCTACTCCGAAGAGTAAGTCGGCTTTTCTACTATCCAATGACTTGGACCTAGCGGACTGCGGCTTTAGCCTTAGCAGGCGGTGCGGCCAGAGGCGGCACTTTACTGGCACGTGGCGCTTTAGCATTCTTATGCGTCGCCGTGTTAGAGCCATTTCTCGCCGAAGCGAGTTCCAGGTTGCTATTCCCATTGACGGGAACATTGGAATTACCGTTCCGAGGACCGCCGTTTTGTGTCATTTTGCCCAAAATCACCGACTTTCTCGCTCCGGTAGCAGCAGGCAAATTCGACGGACGGCTATGCGCAGTCTCGTAGGCCATGACCGCGAACGCAATGGCTTCTTTGGCGTCCACGTCAAGGCCGACTTCCGTCGACTCCATCACAGGGATAGGATCAAGCGCCTTCCGCAGCATCCGCATCAGCGTCGGGTTATGCACTCCACCGCCCGAGACGAACACTTCGTCGACACGCATCTCCGGAAGCACGAAATTGCGAACTCCGAGCGCGATACTTTCCGCGGTCAGCGCAGTCGCGGTCGCAATCAGATCCTCACTGCTCAACTCGGTGTCAAGAAGCTTAGAAACTAACTCCGAGCCATACTGTTCCCGGCCAGCCGACTTAGGCGGCTTTGCACGAAAGTATTTGTCCCGAAGCAGTTTGGCGAGTAACTTTGGATCAATCACGCCTGCCGCCGCCATTGCGCCATCCCGGTCATAACACCGCTTTCCCGAAGTGATGCGGGTGACAAGCTGATCGATCACCATGTTGCCAGGGCCGGTGTCGAACGCCACTACGCGATCCGTGCTGGTGTTCGACGGGATAGCAGTCAGGTTCGCGATGCCGCCGATATTGACGGCAACACGCCCACGCCCGCGATGCCGCATCAGCATGTAATCGAGGTACGGCACCAATGGCGCGCCCTTGCCGCCAGCGGCCATATCCCGCTCGCGGAAGTTTGAGATCACATCGATCCCGGTGCGCTCGCTAATGACGCTCGATTCGCCGATCTGCATCGTGCTCGAGACTTTTTTCCCGAGGTACTGGCAGCCCTGTCCCTCGTGGAAGATCGTCTGCCCGTGACAGCCTATCAGTTTAATCGTCTGTAAAGGAATACTTGCCCGCTCCGCTGTTTCCTCCAGCGCTTCGGCATACAACTCACCGAGCAGGAAATTCAGCCGAGAAATATCACCAGTCTGTGAACTGGTATCCGAGACGGCGAGAAGCGCTTCGCGAACGCTTTTTGGATAAGGGACCGAGTGACTCGTCAGGACGTTAATCTTTGCCTTAAAGCCCGAGCCGGTCATATCGATGATCGCCACATCGATGCCGTCGAGCGAGGTCCCGCTCATGATGCCTGCTATTCTCATCTCTTTAGCAACTCTTGCTGCAAATTTTGCAGAATCTGCAATGCTTCTATCGGCCGAAGTTCGTCGATGTTCAACCCACGAATCCGATCCGCAAGCCCCTGGTCCATGGGCTCGAAAAGCCTAATCTGTAAGGGCGTTGAATCCTCGCCCGGGGTCAACTCTTTACTGACCGAGCGTTCCCTTACTTCATGATGCAATAAAACTGACCTCGCCCGCTCGATTACTTGAAGGGGTAAACCTGCTAATCTGGCCACTTCGATGCCATAGCTACGGTCCGCCGCACCCGGTTCTACTTTTCTTATGAATAAGATACGGTCTTCCGCTTCTTTTACGGCAACATGTAAATTTCTTATTCCAGAAAGTTTTTCGGCAAGCTCAGTAAGCTCGTGGTAATGCGTGGCGAATAATGTTTTTGCCTGTATCTCGTTATGAATGTGCTCCACCACGGCCCAAGCCAGAGCCAAGCCGTCGTAAGTGGAGGTTCCGCGACCAATTTCGTCGAGTACTATGAAGCTTCTAGATGTTGCGGTATTCAGAATAGCCGCCGCTTCCGTCATCTCCATCATGAAGGTGGAACGTCCCCTTGCCAGGTTATCGGCAGCGCCGATCCTGGTGAAAACCCGATCCACTATCGGCAGCTGAGCGGCTTCTGCCGGAACGAAGGAGCCAACTTGCGCCAGGATGAGAATCAGCGCGGCTTGCCGGAGATAAGTAGACTTTCCACCCATGTTCGGACCCGTGATGATGCCTACATACTCTTTTGATGAGTCGAGGTACAAATCGTTTGGAATAAATCGCGCGGCATCCTTCTCATTCAGCTTTTCGATGACCGGGTGCCGGCCAGCGTCGATCCGCATTTCGCCCGTGTTAGAGAAGCGCGGGCGCTTGTAGCGGTTCTCCGAGGCCACCTGAGCCAAAGCCGCTGCTACATCGAGTTCAGCGATTTGCCGCGCGGCACGCTTAATGCGTTCTGCTTGTGAAGCCGCAAACAGCTTCAGTTCAGCAAAAAGATCACGTTCGAGGGCGAGCATCTTGTCCTCGGCATCCAGGACTTTGCTCTCCAACTCCTTCAGTTCGGGCGTCGTGAACCGTTCAGCATTCGCAAGCGTCTGCTTGCGCTCGTAAGCCGCCGGAGCATGCTGAAGATTGGTCCTGGAGATTTCGATGTAGTAGCCGAAAACGTTGTTAAACCGAACCTTCAACGACTGAATACCGGTCGCCGCGCGTTCCCGCGATTCGATTGCCGCAATGTACTGCCGGCTATTCCGGCTGATGTCGCGCAACTCGTCCAGCTCCGGGTGGAAGCCGTCCCGTATGGTGCCTCCGTCACTAAAGTTCACAGGAGGTTCCTCGGCGATTGCCGCTTTGATACGGGCGGACAGTTCAGCAACGATATCGATCGGGGCGCTTAGCTGGGGACTGTCAAACTTGGAAACAGCCTCAGCCAAAACCGGAAGCTGTGCCAGGGAGCGTCCCAACGCCCAGACATCGCGCGGCGTCGCGGTATTCAAAGTGATTTTGGCTAGGAGACGTTCCAGATCCTGAATCGTTCCGAGAGTTTTGCGCACCTCGCCGCGCGCAATT
>CBAAAA010000229.1:0-7611 GCA_964658695.1 uncultured Solirubrobacteraceae bacterium
GCCAGGTCTTTGCCCAGCTGCTGAACACATCCGAAGCCAGGCTGGCGAGGGCGGTACCGGAGGGAGCGAATCGAAGCATAACCGTGAAGGAGTCCGATTGGCCTGGTTTGATGGGGCGGTCAAAGTGCGGGAAAAAGGGCGCTATGCTGTCCGGTGAGGTGCTGCTGATTAGTGCGGTGTACGCAATTCCATCTCCGGTTGGCTGGAAGCCGGTATAGAGCGGCTGCGACGCGTTCTTAAACACACTGACCACTTCGCCAGTGCCGTAATCGGCTAAGGTCGCGCTCGGTCCGGTCGTGTTGCTGGACAGCTGCGCATAACCCGGATCTCCGAAACCTGCCGGAAGCTGCGGGAAATGTAGCACGAGCGGGTAAATCGTCGCGCCGTCAAAGATGATTCCGGAATCTGAGTTGTTAGTCTCCCATACCCGGAACCCGATCGTATCCACTGCCTGAAAATATTGCACCCGTATCGTTCCCCAGATGAAGGAATAGGTCCAGACATGTTCAACGGGATCCCAGGTCTTGCCGTTGTTCACCTCGCCCCAGCCGTACTGGCTTGGTGTGAGCGGGTTGCCATTCAAATCGGTAGACTTCATGTGCCAGATGTGAAAAGCATCGGACGGAGTTGCCGAGACGTCCTCGAGAATCACACCGTTATACGAGATGCTTTCAAGACCTGAACTGTCATAGGTCATCTGCAGACCCGGCGAGGAGCCCTTCACCAGAGCGATGGGGAGAAACAAACAACCAATCAGAAACGGAGACGTTTTGTGACGCAAGATACTGTAAGGGTAGCGGATGCCCTGGGAAAGATCTCAGAGTAACTTGCTATTGTTCGGCCAGTTCTTGTGTAACCCGGCGGCGGCTCGCGTGTGGAGCGCTCGGCTGCGTGTCCCGTGAGTAGAGAGTACGAACCATGGCGTTTTGCGGATCGTTATACCAGGCCCGGTACATGGGAATGTCTCCGCGCTTTATAGCCTCCTTGAGAGTAGACAGGTTGCTCGCAATGGAACCGTCCGGCAGATAGATGATGGAGAACGCGCGCGGATAAATATCCAGAACGGATCGCGGGGTCCCCTTTTTCCCTCCCCGCAGCTCCGCGTACCACGAACCAAACGCGAAGTAAGACGCATTCTGGTGCTCGGGAATCAACAGCACCTTCGGAAAGCGAACCGCAACCTTGCGGAAAAAGTTCGAGGATAGCGGAAAATTGGGATCTCCGTTCGAATCGATGTAAAACAGAGTGGCTCCCCAATGCTTGTTGGCATAGGAAATTCTCTCGATCAACAGTTCCGCCGGGTCCGCCACGGACGCCTGAACAGGATCGCCGCCACCCTTCGGAAAGGTCAGTCGTTGCGGGCGCAGGCAGACGCCGACTCGCAGTCCCGCATCCGTGAATACTCGGAAATACTGATCAACGACATCCGACATTTCAGGCGCCAGCGTCGCCAGCATCGTTGGATCTCCGATGTAAGTCGTCGTCTGTGGATATTGCTCCCCTTCGACGTCCCAGGTAATCATGCCTTGGGAGTCCATGCTCTTGAGAATGGTCGCTGCATTCGCCGCCCAGCTAAGAAGTCGCGCCTTAAAGGCAGCCAGACCCGCGGGGGTAGTGACATCCACAGTCTTATCGTTGAACCAGCCTCTTGGATTCTTCGGGAACCCGGCCGCCGTCGAGCCGAGAATCAATTGTCCGATGGGTCGCCGGTCCGGCCAATTCAGGATCGGCGGATAGAGAGTTACGAACGAACGGTAAACATCTGCTACCATTCCTTTCGTTGCGGCCGAGGATGGACCGAAGCGCAGCGAGACGCGAAAGGTATCGCTACCCCCTGGAAGGATTGGCCGGTCGATAGAGGGAATGCTGTCCGGGAACATGGGGTCGCGCGAGGTTTCCAGGCGCACCGGAAAAATCGTATTCGCCGGCTTGTTGAGTGACCAGGGGAAGCCGACCAGCAGAGGCCGCTTGACATCATCATTCGCAAGCACAACCGCGTTCGCGCCAGCCGTCATCCGAATCGCCGTCGGATTGCCGAGGTTCTCCTGAATTAGTGGATCGACGCCATCGAACTCCGCGGGTGAAGACGGAAACTGCAAAATGACCGGCTCGTAAAAGACGCCCTGTATGGTAGACGAAGAGCTGTTAGAGGTCGTGACTGTGAGGTTGAGTTTGCTACCGGCCACTGTATACCTCACGACAACTTTGCCCCACAAGTAGGAAATTGTTGTTTGAGAATGAAGGGGATCGAAGGCTCTCGTTCCGGTGAGATTCGCCGGAGAGACCTGGCCCGCGCTGTTCATCAGGTTGACAGCATTGACACCGAATTCGCCCTTGAGGAGATACTGCACTCCGTTGTAAGTGATAGCGGTAAGTCCGCCCGTACCGAAGGTAATCCGCAGACTGGGCAGCGGGGCAGCGGAAAGCGAGGCTGCCAGAAGAAAAAAACCGAAGAGTGTTTGCATGAGCTATTCCGATTGCGAATGCGGACGTCTAATCTCCCGGCAGGAGACCGCGAAGCAAAAAAACTGCTTCAATCTTGCTCCACCACACAAAGCAACGTCGTGCGGTTCCCGCTCTTCCTCATCCACCAGCAGGTCCATGACTGAGGCTCTCAACAATCAGCGGCAGGCTGACTGATTCTGAGATCGCTCCAGTGAATGTCTAGCTGGCCGCCGTAGCCGGTTTGTCTCGAGCGCCAACCTCGTCGTCATCCAAAGTCCGCAGACGTCTGTGCTGAATGCGCCCGAGCACCTCTTCGATGGAGCTCAGCTAGCGACGTGGAATCCGATCCAGTAACCTGTGCCCGACACCCGGCTCGAACCGCAGGCACGTCAGGCTCGAACAATACCATTAGCAGCCGCCGCTATCAGATCGCGGGCTCGTACGCGCCACGTGCCTTCTTTGCTGGCTTGCCAGCGCATTTCCTCGAAGCCGTCCCGGAAACCGTTCCTTCTTAGGTCCTCGACGGCTGTGGCAATCTCCTCCCCGGTGTCCACTAGTTTCAGAAGCGGTTCTTTGCTAAGCAGTTCGTGAAATCCCCTCGTGGCAAGAATCGGTCGGCAAGCGGCGAGGTGTTCGTAAAAACGCGTTGCACTCCCTGAGTACGTCGGCTCCTTCCCGAGATACGGGAGAAGCGCCACGTCAAAGCACCGGGCATAATGCGCCAGCTCGCTATAACTCTTTCGCCCCAGAAATCGTATCCGCCCTTTCATGCCGATCAGCCGGCTGCGAGCCTGATTTTGTTCGAGGTCAGGAATTCCCATGTCGGTCGGACCAACAAACGCCCAACTCACATCCGGGGTCAATTCCACAGCGCGTGACATTAACACCCAATCCAGGTTGCTAGCAAGATTCCCGATTACGCCGACGATCGGCCTTTCGAGGTCTGTCAGATCAGTGGGCGGCATTGCTGGTTCCCATAGTGGCCGATCCAGAATATTCTGCTCGCGAGTCGCATTCGGGATGACCGTGATCTTGCGCGGGTCGCACGCAGTTTCTTCGGCGAAGTATTCCGCGATGCGCACCGAGTTGGGACAAACTGCTGTCGCCACTCGGCATAGCCGGCGGTCCAGAGAGATGATCTGTCTTTCGTCCATTCCGGCGTATCTTTTTGTCAGGTCTGTCTGGTAATACACCACCTTTCCCGGCCATCGCTCCGCTATTGGCGCGTAAAACGGAGTCGTGCAGATTAAACCAGTCGAATATGGGTCTGTCTTACTCTTTAGTCTGGCAAGAAGCCTATTCTGAAACGGAAACAAACCCGAAACAGCAGATCTCGAGTAGCCGCGTTGTAGAGGGAATTTTGTGATTGAAATCCGAGGGTCGATCAACTCCTCAACCCTTTCCCATCTCTCCCAATGCCCGAAATTGCGAATTTCCGGGCACCAATTCTGTGTTGGAGCCAAGTTGCCCAGCGCGTATGCAAACTCCCGCATCCAGATGCTCCCGGTATCCAGGATGTGCCAAGACTGCGGTTTCATCTCTGTCCAGGTTGACGGAAGGTAGAGCAACGTGGTGTCATGACTCTACTCACATTGTTCACTTAGCAACCTTCTGCGTCAATCCGCTCGTTCACTTACCCGGCTGGTCGCAAACGGCTTATGAATGCAGGAGAGGCACCGTCCAACAACGGACGATGCCCAGAATCAGAGTCCACGGACCACTACTTATGCTCAACGTCCGATCCTGCTGCCCGGTCCGCACCCTTGATCGCGTCCTTGAGATCGCCGAACGCTTGTTTCACTTTGCCTTTCGTTTCGTCAACCACTCCCTCACCTTCCAATCCGGGATCGTCGGTTGCCCTGCCGATTCCCTGCTTGGCTTTACCTTTCAACTCATCTACTTTCCCGGTAACGTGTTCTTTTTCCATTTGGAACCTCTTGCTGAATGGATCGGTTCGTACCCGAAATGGTTACAGGAGAAGACCGAGCTCGATCTCCTCCTGACAGATTCGCCACGTCATGGTAAACGCAGATAGAACCGTAAGACCTGAGCAAAAGATTGATATTCCATTCTGCTGGACGCCTTATTGTCCGGGGAAGCCATTTCCACGAGTTCTGCCCGACCGATCTCCGGTCACAGCTGCGGTATTCGCGTTCTGACTTACCACGTTTCCATCCGTATAGCCTTGGTTCGTAGCCGAGTACCCTGGTTTTAGCTCACCTTCCGCTCTGGCCATATGCACGCACCTAAAACCCGACACGTTGCATTAATACTGTTGTCTCTGGGCCTTGGGTCTGCCCAACTCACATCTTCCCAAACCGGCGGCGACAGAGCCGTACAGCCGGTTACCGGCCGCGTTATTGCCCCCACCATGAGCGTCGAGGGTGCGGACTGGCTGGATCGTCCAGAGCGTGAGCGCGAGGAACAGCCCCAGAAAGCCATTTCGGCGCTTCACCTTGTGCCAGGGATGAATATTGGCGAGGTCGGCGCGGGGACCGGCTTTTATGCTCTCCGTATCGCGAAGCGCATTCAGCCGGGCGGGATCTACTATGCAAACGATATTCAGCCAGGGATGCTCACGCGCCTTGAAGACAGGGCAGCCGCTCAGAAGGTCACGAACATTCAAATCTCACTGGGGACGGCCACCGATCCGCACTTGCCGCGCGGCAAGCTCGACTATGTTTTGATGGTCGATGTCTACCACGAGCTGTCAGACCCTCAAGCTATGCTGCGCAATATCGCGGCGTCACTGAAGCCCACAGGAAAGCTTGTCCTGCTCGAATTCCGCAAGGAAGATCCGAATGTTCCCATCCGCCCCGAACACGAAATGACGGTGAAAGACGTGAAAGCTGAATTATCCGCCGAAGGTTATGTGCTGGATCAGCTGGTCGAGACTTTACCCTGGCAGCACATGTTCTTTTTCCGCAGCTCAACGAGGTAGAATCCGAAGTTGAAAATCACACGCGTTGAGACTATACGAATTGCGGATTTCCCGCAACTATTATGGCTTCAAATCTACACGGATGAAGGCTTGATGGGCTTAGGCGAAACGTTTTTCAGCCCTACTTCCGTTGAAGCTTACCTCCACGATGACGTTGCCCCCTCCCTGCTCGGGCGAGATCCTTTAGCCATAGATGCAATCGCCCGCGATCTCATTGGATATGTCGGGTTCCGGTCTACCGGTGTGGAGAGCCGTGCTGCGTCGGCCATTGATCTGGCGCTCTGGGATATCTTCGGAAAGGCTGTGAGCCAGCCGGTCGTACAACTATTAGGCGGCTGGACTCGCACAAAAATCCGAACCTACAACACCTGCGCCGGTTCAGAGTACATGCGCAGGGCAGAGACCCAGTCAAGCAAGAACTGGGGACGCGGGAGCGCCGGATCGGCCATCGAGGTCACCGGCCGTGACGATCTGAATGACTTCCTCACCCGGGCTGACGAGCTTGCGGAATCCTTGCTGGCAGAAGGCATCACAGCAATGAAGATTTGGCCTTTCGACCTCGCGGCAGAAGCCAGCCACGGCCAGTACATATCCAGCTCAGATCTGAGGAAGGCACTCGAACCTTTTGAGAAGATTCGCAAGCGGGTAGGCGACAAAGTAGACATAATGGTGGAATTCCACTCCATGTGGCAGTTGCTTCCAGCCATCACGATTGCCAAATCACTCACCCCGTACGCCACCTTTTGGCATGAAGACCCGATCAAGATGAACAGCCTCGCCAGTTTGCGACGCTACGCTGAGGCCTCACCAGCTCCCATCTGCGCCTCCGAAACCCTGGGTAGCCGGTGGGCCTTTCGGGATCTCCTGGAGACGAACGCCGCCGGTGTCGTGATGCTGGACGTTGGCTGGTGCGGCGGTCTGTCGGAAGCCCGCAAAATTGCCTCGATGGCCGAGGCGTGGCATTTACCCGTCGCGCCTCACGATTGCACGGGACCCGTTGTCTTCACGGCTTCTACCCATCTGTCTTTGAACGCTCCCAACGCACTTGTCCAGGAATCAGTTCGCGCCTTTTACAAGGGTTGGTACCAGGATGTTGTGACTGCGTTGCCCGTTATCGGGGATGGGTTTGTTACCGTTCACGATGCTCCGGGTTTGGGCTGCGAACTCCGCCAGGATATCGACGAACACTTTTCCGTGATGCGCAGAGTCACCGGCGATTGACTTTCAGATGAGGCTAGGTTAGGGATGCGCGGACTTCTCTTTCTGTGGTTGTTCGCATTTGCTGGCCAATACCCTGATCACTGGTGGACCCCGATAATCGATCCGCAAAAGCCTGCTTGGGAAATACTTCCACAAGCCGCGGGTCCGGGCCAGGTGATCCTCTCAAAACGCAACGAACTGGGCATCCTGTCAAATTTTGCTGCGACTCCATTCCTTCTGCACGGCGCGCATTATGCAAGCGTCGAGGGCTTCTGGCAAATGATGCTTTATCCGGAAAGCCCGGATGACCCGCGTTCGCAGGCCCGGAACCTGGGTTGGACGCACACGCGCGCCGAGGTGGCGCAGATGACGGCCTTTCAAGCGAAGGCGGCCGGTGACATCGCAGAGGACAACATGCATAAACTGGGCATCGACTGGGTGACCTTCGAAGGCCATCGCATGCCCTATCGTTCCAAAACACCGGGCGAGCATTACCGCTTAGTTGTCGAAGCGATGCGCGCCAAACTGGCCCAGAATGATCAAGTGCGCAGCGTCTTGCTGTCCACCGGAAGCTTAACTCTTTTGCCGGATCACGTCCAGGAAGCAAATGCACCACCCGAGTGGGCGTACTTCAAAATCTGGATGCGGATTCGTTCTGAACTCCAGCATGCAGAATCAAACGCATCCGGTCGTTCCCCACAAAGGAGATGATAGAAGCCGAATATGGCTTCCAATGTGCGCAAACATCGCCTGATCGAAATCGACTGGCCTGAGTTCGGTGTGGGTCTCTGTCCACCACCCCCACCGGTTTTTGAACTGCAACCAAGGATCGACCGCCTGCGCGCCAGAATGGAAGAACTCAAAATCACACATACCGTGGTTTATGGCGATCGGGAACATTTTGCGAATGTGGCTTATCTCACTGGGTTCGATCCCCGCTTCGAAGAATCGCTGCTTATCATGGGTAATGTCGGCACGCCGCTGATTCTGGTTGGGAACGAATGTGAGGCCTACCTGGGCATCAG
>CBAAAA010000230.1:0-1486 GCA_964658695.1 uncultured Solirubrobacteraceae bacterium
CGTGTCGAATGCGGCTTCACGGCTTTGATTCGGAACAAAGTCAATGCCGAGGCAATCGGGATCGGGTGCGCTGAAGTTGACGGTGGGCGGAATCAGTTGGTGATGCAAGCCCAGAATGGTGGCAACGGCTTCGATTCCGCCCGCCGCGCCCAGCGTGTGACCGTGCATGGACTTTGTCGAACTGACTAACAAGCGCGGCAGATTCTCGCCGAAGACGCATTGGATGGCGTGGCTTTCCGTGCTGTCGTTGACCTGGGTTCCGGTGCCGTGTGCGTTGATGTATCCGATTTGCGAAGGGGTGACGCCCGCATCACGAAGCGCCCAGCGCATGGCTTTGACAGGCCCATCGACGGAAGGCTGGGTGACGTGAAACGCGTCAGAGCTCATCCCAAAACCAATGACTTCGGCAAGTATGGCGGCGCCGCGCCTGGCTGCATGTTCCCAGTTTTCCAGCACCAGCATACCGGCGCCCTCCCCGAGCGTCAGTCCTCGGCGGCCGGCGGAAAACGGACTGCAGGGCTCTGTCGAAACAACGCGCATGGCCTCCCAGGCCCGTATCAGTCCTTCGGCGAAGACGGCTTCGCTGCCGCCGGCGATGGCCGCCGTGACTTGCCCGTTGCGAATCATCCAAAATGCCTGGCCGATCGCGTGATTGGAGGAAGAGCAGGCGGTCGCCACCGTATAGGCGGGACCGTGAATGCCAAATTCAAGCGAGATGCGGCTGGCGCCGGCGTTGGCCATCGTCCGGGGAATGGTGAACGGCGCAACCCGCGGATTGCCTTCTTTGTAAAGGCGACGGTAGCCTTCTTCTTCGGAAAACTGTCCGCCGACGCTGCTTCCGGTGATGACGGCTGCGTCGTCGGCCAGATCGCCCTGCCAGCGGATACCGCTCTGCGCCACTGCTTCTCGCGCGGCTACGACCGCCATCTGGGCAAAGCGCTCCAGAAGAAGTTGGTCCCGTTCGGTGAAGTAATCAAGAGGATTGAAGAAAATGGCTTGGGCCGCATATTGCGACTTGTAGGGAGGACAACCGGGGTCAATGAGAAGACGAATTCCGCTCTCTCCGGCCGAGAGCCGTTTCCAGCATTCTTTAACGTCATTGCCGAGCGCGCAGACCAACCCGAGGCCGGTCACTGCGACTCGATTCACGCAGCACCCGGGGGAACGGTCAGACTCTTCTCCGCTAAGAGTTTCTTCACACCATCCACGGTTTCGCGTATGGAACGCAGGTTTTGCACGCCCTCATCGGGAATGTTGATTGCGAATTCGTTCTCCAGCGCGAAGACGATGTTGATCCCGTCGAGGGAATCGATCTTCAGTTCTTCGAAAGTGCTCTCGACCGATATCGTTTCTTCAGGAATGCGCTGGGTTTGTGCAATGACACGAATGACCTGGCCGGCCAGCTCTTCTGTGTCGAAGTAGTCATGCATGGGCAAAAATCCCATCATATCGCCCGGTCAGGCGGGCAGACCTAGCGCGCTCTGGA
>CBAAAA010000230.1:1496-7531 GCA_964658695.1 uncultured Solirubrobacteraceae bacterium
GGCGGGAATAAAACCGCCCGGCGGGGTTCGAATGCGATCTGATTGTAGTGTGACCGCTATCAGACTGCAATCAAACTGCCGGGCGAAGAGCACGTGAACAGCTGGAACGAGGAGAGGGGATCCTGTTCTAGCCGAGGAGTCCGCCGTGCCCGAGGGCTGCAATTTCCCAACTGCTGATTCGATACTTCGCGAGCATTGGCGGAAGCACCAGATCCAGAACATTGGGTTTGTTGGACCGGAAACAACAAGGGGCGGACATGATCGGTACGTCGTCTTTATAGCTCAGCATCATGAGATTGCCAGGTTCGACAGGAGCGAGGAATCGCTCCATGTGAGCATTCAGACGAAGCAGAGAACGGCCGATCACGTCCTCCGGGCCAGCGGGAGCTGTGGTGGAAGCGATGAGAATTGACCCCGGTCGGGTCCGCAGCAGATGAGTGAGGGAGCGAGTCACCTGCTCCTCTTCTTCCGTGCAGGAAAGAGCGTAGCGAACACTGGTTCCGAAACGCTCGAGACGATTGCGAACCACGCTTTCGAAGAGCGTACGGGCGCGGTCACCCTGTACCGGATCGGTGTAGAGCACGGCGACATTCGGTTCGCGAATGGGACGCGCCTGCAGGATGGGCCCGCGCTCCTGGAGAATGGAGAGAAGAGCTTCGAGTTGGCTCTGGGAGACGGCAAACGGGGCGCTCTTGACCGTCGCGACTCGTTCTCCCGCGCGTACGAAGCGGAAATTGGAGACGGTGGCGATAACTACACTGCTAGGGCAGTTCATCTGCTTCAAAAGCTCGTCGTCGATCAGGGCGCAACAGTCTTCTGTGGCGATCAGATTGGCCCGGCCTCCAGCTGCTAAACGGATCTCAACGGATCCGCAGCACATCGCCCCTGCAACCGCTACGACGGCTTCGTCTTCGCTGATCTCGCCCTCTTCGAGCTCAGTAACCCAAACCTGATTCATGCCCTCAGTCTGAAGGAGGCGTACATCTTCATCGCTAAGCACATGTCCTTTTGCTAACAACTTGCGGCCGCCTGGCCGAAAGATGGTACAACACAGAATCCGGCCAGCTGACGCCTGGATGTCCACTGTTTGAGCTCGCATTGTCTGATCCTCCCTCGATACTCTCAGTACTAGGCTGTTGTGGTACCAACTATACCAGTACTTTTAGTAGTATGCGAGGAAATAATATACGTGAACTCTCAACAAAATTACAGTGACTTAAGAGACACTCTCTTATCTTCACCCTGACTGAATTTCAGACGTTAGTTAGCAGTCTTTAAAGCAATGGTACTAGGCAGCTGGATAAATCCACCAAACTCTGGAATCCGGGGCTGCCTTGAGGAATAAGTCGTATTCAAGGTCTTCAGCACGGCAATTTCGTCACAGTTCTGAAATTTGGGACAGCGGAGACAGTCTTTCCACGCCTTCAGCGGCAGTTCCCCACGTTCGACTTCTAAGAATCCCAGCTTCGCGAAGAAGCCGGGAACATAGGTGAAGGCAAAGATGGCATCCAGGCCGTTCAGCCGGGCCTCTGCCTCCAGACTTTCCACCAGGGAGCGCCCGATCCCCTGTTTGCCTGCCTCGGGCAGAACGGCGAGCGAGCGAACCTCTGCCGTGGTCGGAGTGTAGAAATGTAGAGCGGCGCAACCCACCAGCGCGTCCCCGTCGAAGCCAACCGAGAAGTCCCGGATGTTCTCTGACATCTCAAATTCCGTGCGGGGCAGCATGACGCCCTTCGCCGCATACGCATTGATCAACCTGATAATCTTCGGCACGTCCCGCATAGTGGCTTTGCGAACATCGATTGCGGTCTTCGTCACGCTACGCTGCCCCCCGAATCCGAGTGCCGATCTTGTCGCCGGTGAGAAGCCGCTGACAGATCGATGGTTCGCGGCCTGCGGCGATTACCACTTCAGGGATTCCTCCCTCCAGCGCCAGAACTGCCGCTTCGAGTTTTGCCTGCATGCCGCCGCTCGCCACACCACTCGCAATGAGCTGGGCGATTTCGGGAGGCTGGAGATAGTTGAGGAGTTGATCGCCGTATCCTTTAACGCCAGGAACGTCAGTCAGGAAGAGCAATTTTCCGACGGACCAGCCGACGGCGCAGGAAACGGCCATTCCATCCGCATTGACGTTATAGATGTTGCCCAACTGGTCGCCGGCCAAGCAGGCGATCACCGGAAGATAGCCTGCATTGACCAATAAGTCGAACAGGCGGCGGTCCGTATGCGTGGGTTTGCCGACGAAGCCGAGCGTGGGATCCAGTTGTGTTGCAGTCGTGAGAGATCCGTCAATGCCGGATAGACCGACAGCCGTTTCGCCGGCAGCGATGATGGCGGAGACCAGTTTCTTATTCACCGCGCCCGCAATGACCTGGGTGACCGCATCCACCACCGTCTCATCCGACACCCGCAGACCGCCCACGAATCGGCTCTGTACGCCACGCTCTTCCAGGAACCGGGTGACCTGTTTCCCTCCTCCATGGACCACCACCAGCTCGTTCTCCCGAGAGACTTCCGCCACTTGCCGGGCAAGCGACTGGAGGCTGGCGGCATCGTCAAGCAGCGTGCCACCTAATTTGATCAGAACTTTCAAAGAAGGGCCTCGGTTTCCAAATAACCGAGCGCCAGATTCATATTCTGAACCGCCTGTCCCGCCGCGCCTTTGACCAGGTTGTCGATCACCGAAACGATGACGGCGCGTTGGCTCTCGGCCTCGAACACAAACCCGATGTCACAGAAGTTTGTGTGCTGCACCGCTCGGATATCGGGCACTTTGCCGGGAGCGTAAAGACGGACAAACGGCTCATCCGCATAAGCCTCTTCGTAGATCGCTAATAAGTCGACTGCTTTCTCTATACGCTGGGTGCGGACATAAATAGTCTCGAGGATGCCCCTCTCAATAGGAAGCAGATGGGCCGTGAATGTGAACTCGCGTTCCCCAAGGCCGGAGTTTTGCAGCACTTCGGGAACATGCCGGTGATCGAGGACCCCGTAGGCGCTGAAATTTTCAGTGACTTCGCAGAAGGAGGTTTTCAGGGAGGGCTTGCGTCCCGCGCCGCTTACACCTGATTTGGCGTCACAAATGATTCCGCGGCTGCGGTCTGCGACTTCCGCTTGCACCAGCGGCCGAATGGCGAGATTAGCGGCTGTCGGATAGCAGCCCGGATTCGAGATGAGCCTCGCGCCAGGTATCTCTTCACGATAAAACTCCGGTAGTCCGTAGACAGCCTCGGCCAGCAGTTCCGGTGCGGTGTGCCGTTGTTTGTACCACTGGGAATAGGTCTCCCCATCACGCAGGCGGAACGCTCCGCTCAGATCAATAACCTTGGCGCCTGTGGCTAGAATGCCGGGCGTGATCTCAATCGAGACTTCCGGCGGAGTGCCTAGGAAAACCAGTTGAACACCCTCTCGCTGAATGGATTCGGGATCGGCCGGGATGATCCTGGGCGGCTGAGTGCCGAGCGGTTGCGGGCGTGCTTCGGCGTCAGACCGATGTTCCAGGAGAATGACGTCCACCCCTGGATGTCGGGAAAGAATCTGGACTAGTTGTGCTCCGCTGTAGCCGCGGAATCCTACGACACCAACGTTGTGCCGCTTTGAGTATTTATTCACTGTACTGAATAATTATACTAAAGCTGCTCCTGTGTGGAACGTGCAGCCAGATCGCCCAGTATGGGGAGTCGCACCTCCTCTTCGTGGGAGGCTTTAACCATAAGGTAGATCCAGGCGATGACCAGGACGGTTTTGAGTAACCCGAGTATCGTGTGCTCGACCACCCGTTCCGAAAATCCGGTGAACAACAGCGTGGGCACCGCCGAAGAGATGATCAGCCAGGTCACGAAAAGGTACAGCCCCTGGAAAGCATTGAACCGCACGCGGAGGTTCGTGCGGAACCGCTGCGAGGCCAAAAAGATGATGGCAGGGATCACACCGAAAACCGGAATGTAGCAGAGGATGCAGGCGGCGCGATCACTGATCCCGTGGAGCACGTCCTGCGCCTGGGGAGCCGCTGGCTTCTGCGGGAATCCACAGTTCTGGCAAAAGGAGGCTCGAGGGTTCACCTGTGTTCCGCAGTTCGTACAAAATGGCATCCGCTAGTTCCCTGAGCTCTATGTCAGGGACGAAAATCCGGGAAGGTTTGTTCCGCTGCATTAGCGCATGTCTGATCCCCTCATCTGATAGGATCGGGAGCTATGCGGTCTCTGTGCGCGTTGTGTTTTCTGCTGTTTACCAGCAATCTGCTCCGAGGGGCTTCGAAGCCGCTGGAGATCTATGTGATTGACGTGGAGGGTGGCCAGTCGACTTTGTTTGTCACTCCCAAGGGCGAGTCACTGCTGATCGACACGGGATGGCCGGGGAACGCCTTTCGCGATGCAGACCGGATCGTGGCCGCTTGCAAGCGGGCGAAGGTGAAAAAGATCGATTATCTCCTCATCACGCATTTCCATATGGATCATGTCGGAGGCGTGCCGCAGCTGGTAGCGAAGATGCCGGTGGGGACGTTTATCGATCACGGAGTGGACCGCGAAACAAGCAACAGTTCGCAAGTACCTTATGACGACTACGTCAAAGCGCGGGGAACATCCAATCACCTGGTGGTGAAACCAGGCGACCATCTTCCCCTCAAGGGCCTGGATGCCTTAGTGGTCAGCGCGGATGGGAAGCTGATTGATGCCCCGCTGGCGGGCGGGGGTCAACAGAACGAATTTTGTCAGGGAGTTCCCCAAAAGGAACTGGACAAGACTGAGAATGCGCGGTCGGTGGGCCTGGTGATGACCTTCGGCACTATGAAGATCGTCGATTTAGGCGACCTGACCTGGAATAAAGAGTTGGAACTGATGTGTCCGGTGAACAAGCTGGGGCGAACCAGTCTTCTGATCGTCTCGCATCACGGAATGGACATGAGCAACAGCCCGGCATTGGTCCACGCACTCGCTCCGACGGTAGCGATTTTCGATAACGGATCGAAAAAGGGAGCCGCTGCGCCGGCTTGGGACACCGTGAAATCCTCTCCCGGGCTGGGTGATGTCTGGCAGCTGCATTTCGCCGACGCGGGCGGCAAGGAGCACAATACCGCGGATCCGTTTATCGCGAATGTGACGGAGGCCGACACTGGCTTCTTTCTGAAAGTGGAAGCCCACGACGACGCCACCTTCACGGTGTATAACGCCCGGAACAAATTCAGCAAAGAGTACGGCCCGAAGTAGGACCCTACTCAAGCTATTTCTTAACCGAAGAAGTCGCGCACTTTTTCGAAGACGCTCTTCTGATGCGGCGTGTTGTCGGCCGGAAGCGTCTCCTGAAGGCCTTCAAAGTGTTTTCGTTGTTCACGGGTCAACTTGCGCGGGACTTGCACGTCGACATGCACATACATGTCGCCGCGTGCTCTGCTGTTCACGTGCGGGACACCCAGACCTCGAAGCTTAAATTGCGCTCCAGGCTGAGTTCCTTCCGGAATCCGCACGGTCTGCAGACCATCGAAAGTTTCGAATTCAATCTCGGCGCCCAGCGCGGCTTGCGCGATATTGATGGGAAGCGAGCAGTGCAGATCAGTTTCGCGGCGTTCGAAGATCGCGTGTTCGGCAACGTTGATCACAACGTATAAATCGCCCGGCTGGCCACCGGCAGGCCCAGGATTTCCTTCGCCATTCAGACGGAGCCGTGTGCCGTTATCGACGCCGGCTGGAATATTCACCTTAAGCTTCTTCTGAGTGCGATTGAAGCCCTCGCCTTTGCATTGGGCGCAAGCCTGACGGATCACCTTGCCGCGCCCGGCGCAGGTCGGGCAGGCTTTCCGGATGGAAAGAAAGCTCTGTTGGTACACGACTTCGCCGCGGCCGTTACAGACCGAGCAGGTTACCAGGCCGCCGTCCGGCTCCGCCCCGCTGCCGTGGCATTTCGTGCATGCCTCCAGCTTCGGGATCTGCACATCCGCGGAAAGACCTCGAATGGCGTCTTCGAAGCTGATCTGCAGGTCATAGCGCAGGTCGTCCCCACGCTGCACACGAGTCCTTCCGCGGCCACCGGAGCGCCCG
>CBAAAA010000231.1:0-5528 GCA_964658695.1 uncultured Solirubrobacteraceae bacterium
AAGGACGTGAACCGGGGTGTACCGCATTTTGTTTCCGCAGTCGCCGTCACCCGAGGGCTCATGACGCTGGCTTTTTCTCGAAATAGACATCAATCCGAACTCCTCCCGTCGCTCGCGCTCATGGCGTTGAGCCGCGGGTGGCTACGTTATCACCAGGATGATTTGTAACGGTGGCAGTGGAACTGTTTGGGCGCAAACCGAAACGGAAAATAATTCTCAAAAACGTGGCAGTCTTTGCGTGCCTGCTCTCGCTTAAGAAGTAGGCGGATGAATTGGTCACCCGTCCGGAGCAGAGAATGCTGACAATCACAGGCAAGAAATCAGGCCTCATCTACGAGACCGGCTGGGAATACAAGATCTATTACGAGAATGACCATCACGCGCAGTATCACGGCGTGAGCGGTCCGGCAGGAGGGCGCTTCGCCGATCAGGACGCCATGTACGAAGTCGCGCCGGGCGTTTTCAACATCGTCTGGTATGAGGAGGGCCAGGCGAAAACAGACCGAACATCTTTTGACTGAAAGATTTGCAAGCCATAAAGGCAACCAAGCTGGGCAAGGCTACGCCGATCCGCGCCCGGAGGCACAAACACTAAGGAGAACGAATGGAAAGCTCGGAGACAACAACTGTACGCGTCCGAAATACATCCAGCGCTATCGCGGCTGACTTCCAGAGGACGAAGGCAGCCACGCGGACGGGGCGCGGGCACGCTGAGCTACGGCGGGTCCAGGTATTCGTGCGCCAGCCCTTTACCGAATCGGGAAACATCGAGAAAGAGATCATCCAGGGGGTACTCGATCTGCTAAATTCCCTCGATGTCGATGTCACCACCGGCTTTGAGGCTCAAAGCCAGGACACCTTCCGGACCTCTTTCGAAAACACCACTGGAATGGTGTTCACTCCCGGCAACTTTCGCGCCGTACGCCTCGGGCTTCTGCGGGCAGCGGACGCCATGGTCTTCATACGCACCAGCCTCAGCGAGAGCGGCGCCTTCGAGGCCGCTTACAACGTCTATGCCGGTCCGCGGGTTCCTATGTTCTTCGCGGTCTGGAAGCACGCGCCCATCAAGACCACACTTTTGCGGGATCTCGACGAGTTCTGTATCGCCGAGTATGTGACTTTCGAAGAGCCGGAAGATCTGCGGCTCAGTTTGATCCGCTTCCTGATCCGGGCAGCTGAACAGAGCAGCAGCCAGATCTCCGGAAAAATGGCACTTGCAAAAGACATAGTTCCCCAAGCGCTTGCCGCCGGCGACGCCCGGTGCTCTTTTGGATCCACAGCGGCGGCTTCGTGAACGGCAACGGAATTAAATGGTCATCGGCGGCGGTACCGCAGGCTCCACCGCAGCTGCTTTTTTGGCAAAGGAGGGAGTATCGGTCATCTTGGTTGAACGAGAGACCTTTCCTCGCTACCACGTCGGCGAATGCGTTCTCCCCTCGTGCTTGGAGATTTTTGGAGCTGCTCGGCGCACGCGAGAGGATGGAGCGTGAGGGATTTCAGCGCAAACCTGGCGCGATCTTCACTGGAAAGGCGAGGAGTGGTCTCTCGACTTTGGCGAACTCTCCGGTGAGTACCGTTACAGCTTTCAGGCGCGTCGAAACAGATTTGACCATCTGCTTCTTCAGCCTGCCCACGACCAAGGCGTTCGAGTCTTCGAGGCTACCCATTTGCGCGAATTCTCCTTCGATGGTGAGCGGCCTACCGCTGCCTCATGCGTTCGCGAAGGCGAGACGTTCCGGATACAGTTCGACTATCTGATCGAACGCCTCCGGCCGCTCTGGCGTCATGTCCACTCGTCAGCGAAGGCCAGATGAGGCATCGGAGTCGTCATGCAACGGGGATACCTTCAACAGTGAGCTCAAAAGCTCCTCGCTGTCCGGCCTGTATTCCTCGGCGCTAACCTAATCCGATTTGATCAGGCAAATGACCAGTGAAGGCAAGTTGGTTTCACATCTCCGGGTAGAGCAGG
Organism: uncultured Solirubrobacteraceae bacterium; assembly: GCA_964658695.1. Classification (GTDB taxonomy): domain Bacteria; phylum Acidobacteriota; class Terriglobia; order Bryobacterales; family Bryobacteraceae; genus Bog-105. Next base: position 1,970 of record CBAAAA010000231.1, read on the forward strand.
ACTACTCATATATGCAGCGGAATTCTCGAGTTCCGGATGCTTTCTCGTTGGCGTTTCGGTGATCGTCAGCAGCAGCAACACGGTGGTCGCGACCGTGCCGGTGGGCAGCGGCCCATTCGGCGTGGCGATCAAGCCGACGGCGCCGCTCTCCGACTTCAATGCCCCGCTGGCGATTGACGATGGCAGGCATCCGGGCTTCGTCGTCACTTCGACGTTCACACCTGGCAGCGCCAGCACGGGGCTGAATCCGGCAACGGAAGCCATGACACTCGAGATGGCCAATTACACGCTGACGCTGCCGCCGGGCTCGTTCCACCAACTGTGGAAAGCTGGCAACGCGCCCTACGGGTATGACGGTACGGTGAACGGCGCAACGCTCGGGCTCGTTCTCACTCCTCTGCGCTAAAAGATTTGCGTTCGACACAGCCGGCGCTCCGGTGAACTTCCCGGGTATCAAGAACCCCGTCAGCGTGACGCTTAGCTTCGGCACGGATACTGGAACGGTAAGCGTGCACGCTCTGATCACAAGCTACTAACGATGAGAGTCAAGGGTGGTCGTCTTCGCGCGGCGATTACTCTACTCCGCTTAGCAGAAATATCTTTGAATAAAAGTTTGTGCCCGATGGCAGTTTTCGGTGCGGTGCACTCGCTTAAGGATATGGATGAGCAATTCAACCATGCGAGGAACATTTGTGAACCTGCCGTCTCCCTTTATCAACTGCAATGCGCCGCGGACGAGGACGCAACGCAAACCGTTAGCAAATTACCTATGTGCCTTGGCACTGATGTTAGCGGCCGGTGTCCCATCGACCGCAGCCACACTTACTGTTACCAGTACGAGCGATAGCGGCCCAGGTACGCTCAGGAACGCCATCGCCACGGCGAGTTCAGGAGACACCATCAACTTCAATTTGCCTGCACAATCCACCATCACGGTCGTCAGCACGCTCTCCATCTGCAACTCGCAAACATTGACCATCAGCGGTCCTGGCGCTTCTCAGTTGGCCGTTAGCGGCAATGGCGCAGTGCTGGTGTTCAACATCTGCAGTGGTGCGAACGTCACCGTGTCCGGATTGACCGTCGAGAACGGTTCCGGGATACTCGGGGGCGGCATCTACAACGGTGGGACGCTCGCTATCCCGAGTGGCGCGCTGTCGGGAAACTCCGCCGACGCTGGCGCCGGCATTTACAACGTCGGTACGCTCACGCTGGCAAATAGCACCATTTCGGGCAACTCCGCCAGCGGCGAGGGCGGCGGCATCGAAAACGAGGGAGGTACAGCGACACTGGCCAACATTACCGTTTCGGGCAACTTTGCCAGCGATGGGGGCGGCGGCATCGAAAACACCTATGGGCCGCTCACTCTGATAAACAGCACCATTTCCGGCAACTCGGGAACAACCAGGGGCGGTGGCATCGAAAACAATAACCTGGCAACCCTCGTAGTAACCGACACCACGATTGCCGGCAACTCCGCACCCGACGGCGCTGGATTCGACAACTACGGTACCGCCACCCTAAAGAGCACGTTGGTCGCCGACAACGCCGGTGGAAACTGTTCGTTTTATGGTGGAGCAATCAACTCCAAGGGCTACAACCTGTCCGATGACAACACATGCACTTCCTTCTTCACCGGCCCGGCCGATGAAAACAACGTGGTAAAAGGAGCGGGGCTTGACCCCCGTGGTCTGCAGAGTAACGGTGGCCCGACGCAAACCATTGCTCTTCTCGCCGGCAGTCCCGCGGTGGATCACATTCCGGTCGCTGATTGCACCGATCTGAATGGCAATCCAGCAACAACCGATCAACGGGGCATCATGCGTCCGCAAGGACCGGCCTGCGACGTTGGCGCCTTCGAGCTCGTCAAAGCCGTGCCCTTCGAGAGCTTCCATCCCGCCCTGGCGATTGACGACGGAAAACATCCCGGCTTCGTGTTGACTTCGACGTTCACGCTGGGCAGCAGCAGCACGGGGCTGGATCCGGCAACCGAAGCGATGACACTGCAAATTGCCAGCTACACGCTGACTCTGCCGCCGGGCTCGTTCCACCAACTTTGGAAAGCTGCGAACGCTCCCTATGGCTATGAAGGCACGGTGAAAGGCGCCACCGTCGTGCTCAGCCTGATTCCTCTGGGCAACAACACGTTCGCCTTCGACGCAGCCGGCTCCCCAGTGACCTTCCCGGGCATCAAGAACCCGGTCATCGTGACACTCACCTTCGGCACGGATACTGGAACTGCCAGTGTCAAGGCTCTGATTTCGTCGTACTGAGCAACGTGATGGGTGGTCACTCGCTGTGAGATGACCGCCCCGAAACCAGTTCACTCTTTTCGTTGTTTGTTGGCGGGGAAAATCTGCCGGCCTGCACTTTAAACCTACAACCGTCAGGAAGGAACACACATGCGTCAACTGTTTTTATTCTTTACCGCTGCAGCTCTTTTAAGCGGGAGCGGTCGCCTCTTTGGTCAATCGTGCAGTCTTGCCAGTCTCCAGGGAAGCTATGCAGGAACGGTTGCCGGTCACACGCCAAGTGGCACGCCGGTCGCCTACCAGGCCTTGGCGCACTTCAATGGCTCGGGCGGCTTTTCTCTTTCGGGCTTTACTTACGTGTCGAATGGAACGGTAATCGCCAGCGATGCGACCGCAACAGGGGGAACCTATACGGTCCATCGCGATTGCAGTGGCTCCATTCAGATCACGTCCAACGGGGAGACATTCAAGTTTGCCATCTTGATCACAGGTCCCGATATGTCGCAATTCCAAATGCTCGAAACGGATGGCAGTGCGACCACAACCGGCAATGCTGTGAGACAGGAGGCAGGCAAAGGGCCGCAATAAGGCCGCTGCAACTATGGCTCGCGAAACCAAGTACCTCTATCAAGTCGCGACTCTCGTTCAGACTGACGACGAACAGCCGGTGACACAGCGCCGAGGAACCTACCTCACCTGCCTCTTCTTCGTCGTGTTATCCGCATGGCGGTAATCACAATGATTCAGGTCCTTCCAGCCTGGGACTTCAGTCAGTAGTCCTCCACAAGGGTGGTGCGCTCGCCTCAGCGCGCCACCCAAATCAGCAGAAAAACCCAAGTAGTTGGAAAACGATACTTCGCCCTGCGAGGATATGCCAGAAGAGTGCAGCAGCTGTTCGCCAGGTGTTTGAGGATAGATCGTGTGTAACAGTGAAGCGTTTACCGGCGAGGTCCAACAGGTTCGAAAGGCAACTGGCTAGGTAAAGAAGCCGACGCCCCACCATCCGGCAGCGGGTTCGCGGCTGCGCGAGCCTGGCTTCCCGGCGCCATTTGACCCTATCAGTGACCCACAGCTTCCTTTGATGCGGCTCATTTTAAGTCGCAGTCAACGCCGTCGATGCGTTTTGCGGGTTGCGGGGTAAACCTGAGAAATGGCCTGATGTTGCGATTGAACGAAGCTTAGAAGGCCGATGCTCTATCCGACTGAGCTGCGCCCCCACTTCGTGTACCCTCTCACAGTTTACCGAGACGTCCGTCTGCTATTCAATGACCAATAGTAAGTCTCGGGCTTCCACGCTGGCGCGCTGCTCT
>CBAAAA010000231.1:5538-7529 GCA_964658695.1 uncultured Solirubrobacteraceae bacterium
CTACCAGGACCTCTTTCACCGTACCCGAAACCGGAGCGTAAATAGTGGTTTGCATTTTCATCGCTTCCATCACCAGCAGCCGGTCGCCCTTCTTGACTGATTTTCCGGCTGCGACATGCAGCATCGTGACCGCACCGGGAATCGGCGCTCCGACCTCACCAGTCTTCGACGAATCCGCTTTTCGTTTGGCCGTCCCCACGGGCTTCACCGACTTGTCCAGCACCTCAATCTCGCGCGGCTGGCCATTCAGTTCGAAGAAGACGGTCCGCATTCCGTCGGCTCTTGGTTCGCCGACTGTCAGCATGCGAATAATCAACGACTTTCCTGGCTCCAGTTCGACCGTTGTCTCATTGCGCTCCTCAAGCCCGTAAAAGAACTGAGGAGAAGGTAAAACATCCAGTTCACCGTACTTTGTTCGCGTGCTCGCGAATTTCGCAAACACGTCCGGATACATCAGGTAACTCATCAGATCGGTGCGGCTTACCGTCTCAGACGAGTCATCCACCAGCTTCGCCACTTCTTCGGCCGCCTGGTCGAAGTCTACGGGCGGAAGATGCTCGCCCGGCCGGTCGGTGCGCGGCGTCTCTCCTCGCAGGATGATCTTCTGCAGTTTGGGCGGCCATCCGCCTTCCGGTTGGCCTAATGAGCCCATGAACATATCCGCAACCGAGTTCGGCAGGGTCAACTGGTGATCCGGTGGAAGATTCTCCAATTCCTGCACAGTCATGTCATGACTGACGAGAAACAAAGCCAGATCCCCGACCACCTTACTGGATGGCGTTACCTTTACGATGTCTCCGAAGGCAAAGTTCACGTCCGCATACATGCGCGCGATCTCCGGCCAGCGCCCTCCCAGGCCCATTGCTTCGGCTTGTTCCTTCAGGTTGGTGTACTGGCCTCCGGGCATCTCATGAATGTAGACTTCCGCCGTTCCTGATTTCGGTGCGTTATCAAATGCGGAGTAATAGGTACGAACCGTTTCCCAATAGTCCGAGCATTGATTCAAAGCGTCGAAGCTCAATCCGGTATCGCGCTCTGTATGCGCCAGCGCCGCAACAATGGAGTTCAGATTCGGCTGACTCGTCGTCCCGCTCATCGCGGAGATCGCGCCGTCCGCTACTTCAACCCCCGCCTCGGCCGCTTTCAAAATAGCCGCCGCATTTACGCCGCTGGTATCGTGCGTATGCAGGTGGATGGGCAGCCCGACTTCTTCGCGAAGTGTCTTCACCAGCTTGTACGCGGCGTAAGGACGTAGCAGCCCGGCCATGTCCTTGATGCCGAGAATATGCGTTCCCATGGACTTCAACTCACGCGCCAGTCGCAGATAGTAATCGAGCGAGTACTTCTCCCGCTTTGGATCGAGAATGTCGCCCGTATAGCAAATCGCTGCCTCACAAACGCGCCCGGTCTTGAGAGTCGCCTCTACCGCAACCCGCATGTTCGGCATCCAGTTCAGAGAATCGAAGATGCGGAAGATGTCGATCCCGCGGTCTGCGGACTCCTTGATGAATTCCTGGACAGCGTTGTCCGGGTAGGCCGTGTAGCCGACAGCATTTGAAGCCCGAAGCAGCATTTGAAAACAGATATTCGGGACGTGCTGGCGCAGTTCAGACAACCGCTTCCATGGATCTTCCAGCAGAAACCGCATCGCCACATCGAAAGTCGCTCCACCCCACATCTCCAGGCTGTAGAGTTGCGGCAGTTCCCTGGCGACGTAATCGGCAATCCGAAGCAGATCGTACGTTCGTACCCGCGTCGCCATCAAGGATTGATGGGCATCGCGAAACGTCGTATCAGTCAGCAACAGACGCTTCTGTGCCTGTGTCCACTTTGCAAACTCTTCAGGACCGACACGGTCGAGCCGTTGCCGCGTGCCTTCCGGAATCTCTTTGACCTGCGAGCGTGGCACGGGCGGGTCTCGAAACACCGCCGGACGTGGTTTGTTGGCCACCTCCGGATTCCCGTTGACAATCACATCCGCCAGGTAACTC
>CBAAAA010000232.1:0-7507 GCA_964658695.1 uncultured Solirubrobacteraceae bacterium
ATGACGAAGCTTCGCGCCCGTGAAGAAGCTTCTTGCCGATCAAGAACCTTCGCCGCTAGTTAGAGCGCGGGCCCGGCGTCTGCGCTTTTGCAAGACGGACGCGGGCGGTGTCGAGCTTCTTCTGTACCTTGGCCACTTCGTCCGGTTCCTGTTCGGCAGGAGAGCTGGTGTTCCATGCCTTCAGCGAAGCCTGCCACTGGTCGATGGCTTCTTTGAGCTTGCCCTGCTTAAAGTACACGTCGCCGAGGTGGTCGTGGATGGTGGGATCTGTCCCCATCATGCGCACTGACTGCGTTAGCTGCTGCTCGGCATCGCTCAACTTGTTCTGGTGGTAATAAACCCACCCGAGGCTGTCGAGGAAGGCGTAGTTGGTGGGCTCGAGATTTACGGCTCGATTGATCAGATCCTGCGCTTCCTGCAGGCGAACGCCCTGGTCAGCCAGCATATAGCCGAGATAGTTGAGAGCTGAGGCATTGGTTGGATCCCCTTCAATGACGCGACGGAATTCCTTTTCGGCGAGGTCATACCGTTTCTCCCGTTCGTACATCGAACCGCGCATGAATGAAATCTGTTCGGCGTCGTCTTTTTCCGGCGAAAGCTTGTCGGCTGCCTCCAATTCTTTACGCATTTCAGCGAAATTCTTCCCCTGCTCGTAGGTTTCGGCAATGGCGAGATGGACATGCAGATCGTCCTTCCCGTCAAGCAGGGGTCTTAAGATTGAGACTGCCTGATCTGTTTTGCCTTCGTCAGAAAGCACCTCGGCGCGCACCTGAGCGACCATACGATCTTTCGGATATTTGCCATAGGCGGCTTCGCTCTCCGATTGAGCCTTGCTGTAATCTTTAGCCGAGCGATCGGTTTCGACGATCTGCACCAGAGCGCGAGCCCCTGCATCCGGATTCAGTGTTTGCTCCTCGCGAAAGGCAGCGACGGCCTGATCGTACTGTTGGTTACTGCGTAATAGCGCTCCGAATTTATCCAGCATTTCCGACCGGGCGGCCCGCTCCGCCGGGTTGTAGGCTTTCTTGGAGGTGGCGTCCAGGAGATCTTTCATGGCTGCGGAAGCTTCCGTCAGTTTGCCTTGCTGCTGTAAGAGAACCACCTGGCTGTAGCGCACGTCGACGTTGTCAGGATCCAGTTCTCTGGCCTTGCTGATCATCTGCTGGGCGAGGTCGAACTTCTTCTGCTCACGGTAGATCTGCGACATGCCGAGGTAGGGTTCGGCGTCCTGGGGATTCGCATCGGCCACCTGCTGGAAGCTCTTCAGCGCATCGTCATAACGACCGGCGAGCGCCTGATCCTGGGCCATGGCGGCTTTGATCTCTGACCGGCTCGGATCGAGTTCCAGCGCTTTCGCGTAGGCATCGGCGGCCGGGCCGTACTGGCGCATCTGATCGTATAACTCAGCGAGAGAAACGAGCGAACGAGGCGACGGATTCTTGCTCGCCAGCTTCTCCAGCAATTCAGCGGCGGCTTTTGGATTGTTGCGATCCGAGTAGACGCCCGCTAAACCGGCGATAGCGTCTTCATTGTCCGGGTCGACGGCCATGGCCTTCCTGAAAGAGGCCTCCGCCCCAACCGAATCGTTCAGGAGCTTCTGCAAGCGGCCCATCATAACCAAACTGTCGGTGTCTGACGGCTCTTTTTCGGTAATCAGCTTATACTGCTCGACGGCCTTGCGGGCCATATTTTCATCGACGTGATTGGTTTGTGCGTCGCCAATCTGCTGGGTATAGATCCGTGCCAGAACGCGGCGCGCGTCGAGGTCGTTAGGATTGGTCTTGAGAGCTCCCTGCGCCTCCTCAACGGCTTCCCTGATACGACCCGACATACGATACAGTTCTGCGACCTGCTGCACCAGGAAAGATGCATTCGAATCGTCCTTCATGGCTTGGCGGTAGTTGTCGATGGCCTTGTTGACGTAGTCGTTGCGGTTGCCGTAGGTCCCGGCCAGCTCTTCGTAGAGGTGACCCAGCGCAAAATGGTAGTAGGCCTCGGATTTGAGCGTCTCGGCCTGCTTGGTAATGCCGGGCAAAGCGGGCGCCGAAGCCCCGGGCTTCTCCCCCGGTCTCTGAGCGAACGCCGGGGAGGATCCTGGCAGCATCGCAGCAACGCAGAACGCCGCCGATAGGAGAATTCTCGGCCGGGGAAGGTTAGTTTGGGGTTGGGGCATTCGACCGCTTAAACTTAAAGAAGGGTTGTCAGCGCGACAAAACGAGCTGATTACACTCAGTATAGCTCCCAAACCGGCCTTCCACACTCTCCGTTTTGCAATCGCACTTCTTACCTCTCGTTGTGGTTCTTGGCCCTACCGGCGCTGGGAAGAGCGATCTGGCAGTCAGGATAGCTCAGGAGTTTGACGGGGAGATCGTCAATTTCGATTCCATTCAGGTCTATCGGAGGCTGAAGATCGGCTCGGCGAAGCTTCCGGTAAGCGAACGCGGTGGCGTGCCACATCATTTAATGGATACTCTCGACGTTACGGAAGAGTTGACGGCGGGAGAATTTGCGCGACGTGCGCGCGCCGTGCTGGGCGAAATTTCCGGCAGGAATGGCCTCCCGGTACTGGTGGGCGGAACTGGATTTTACCTGCGTGCTTTGCTGGACGGGCTTTCTCCAGCGCCGTTGCGGGACCCGGGGTTGCGGGCGAAACTGGGGGGACGTTCGCCTGCTGTTCTACACCGGTTTCTGAGACGGCTGGATACGGCTTCAGCAGCCCGGATTCATCCCCATGACGGCCAGAAGTTGATCCGGGCAGTGGAGATGACCCTTCTGGCCAAGCGGCCGGCGAGCGAAACGCAGGCTTTCGCGCGTCAGGGGCTGAAAGGCTACTCCGTTTTCAAGATAGGGATGGCGCCCGACCGCGCGGCATTGTGCGAACGGCTCGATCACCGTTCGGTGGCAATGTTTGATGGCGGTTTGATTGGGGAAACGGCCGCTCTGCTGGCGGAGGGCGTGGCTCCAGATACAAAGGCTTTGCAGTCGCTGGGCTACCGGCAGGCGGTGGCGTTCCTGACCGGAAGGATGGACCTGCAAACAGCGATTGAAGAGTGTCAGGTAAAGACGCGGCAATATGCAAAACGGCAGATGACCTGGTTTCGGGCGGAGCGCGACGTTTTGTGGCTGCCGGGCTTCGGAAGTGACACAGCGGTTCAAGATAGCGCGATTACACATCTTCGGAGGGCGCTCATTCACGCGGCTTGAGGCTGCGCCAGAACAAGTAAGAGAGTGCCCATAGTACGCTTGTGATCGTCGAAGGGATGAAGGCCAGCGGGCGATCGGTGATGGAGAAGTGGGCAATAAGCGCGGAGACGAGGTTGATGGCGAACCCCGCGTAAGCCCACTCTTTGAGCCACGCAGGGACCATGGGGACGAGCAGCGCGACCACGCCCGCCACCTTGGCCCATGAAAGCTCCACCCGGAAGTAGCTGGCGGGGAAGCCGAGGCGGGTGAACGCCTGCGCCGCCTGCGGCAGAATCATGAGTTCGTAGTAAGCGGTGAAACTCATTTCCAGGCAGAAGAGCGCGGTAAAGATCCAGAAGCCGATGACTAACCCCCTGGATCGCGGCATACGCAGTTCTGAGGGCTTCTGCAAAGTCGAATCCACGTTTATTGGTTCCTCCTCGAATTCAGATCTTTTGCGGTGGGCGGCAAAGCCGGGTTTTCAACGCGAAACTGTCTGGCGTATTCCGCGTTCAGCCGTTGCCAGCCGCCGAATTGTATCGCCTCGGGGCCCGCGACGCGGCCAATGGGATCTCCACTAAGAAGGCGATCCAGAACATCGAAGCAAATGTGCCAGCCCGCGGCGCCCCACGAGATGAAGCGGCCATCGATGTTATGCCAAAGCGTCAATCGCGTGCCGCTACCAAAGGCTTCAAGTTCCCACCGGAGATCGCCGTATTCAAGCAACTTGGGAGCGGTAGCCCGCGTCACCATCGTTTCGAGCGGCGTGGGCGTTCCCGCCCAGGTGAGATTCACGCTGGTTCCAGCTGTACCCAGGCTCCGATCAGCCTTAAAGGGAGCCCACTCGCGCAGATGTGCCGGGTCGGTTAGCGCCTGCCAGACTTTTTCCGGCGGGTGGTGCAATTCTCTGACGAGAATAAGCGTCCACTTCTCTCCGTCCTTTCGTATCCGCGCCCCGCGGGCCGGACCCGGGGTGTACTGCTCATGACCGGCCATCCTTTTAGTAGCCTTTCAGCTGAATGAGTTGAATGAGGTTGCCGCAGTTGTCGTTCAGCACCGCAATGGTCGAGGCGGTCACGTCGGTGGGCGGCATCGTGAAGTCGGCGCCGTGGGTTTTGATCCGCTCGTAATCGCCCTTGACGTCATCGGTGTAGAACATGGCCGCGGGCTGGCCTTGCTGGAAAAGAGCCTGCTGGTAGGCTTTGCCCGCCGGATTGTCGTTCAGCGCCAATTGCAACTGAGTGCCGTCCGGGTCCTCTGGTGAGGCCACAGTAAGCCAGCGAAACGGCCCCTGGCTGAAGTCGGCCTTCTTCACGAAGCCCAGCACTTCGGTGTAGAAGTTCAGAGCCTTCTCCTGGTCATCGACGTACACACTGGTCAGTTTGATTTTCATTCTGCTACTCCTTATTACCGTGGGGGTTTGGGCCGCGTCGTCTTTTCCTGGCCTTCGTTTTCGTTGCCGTTGATTCATCCATGCGATCAAGGTGGCGTTCGAGAGCATCCACGCGGGCGGACCAGAAGCGGCGGAACGGAATCAGCCAGGCATCCACCTCCTGAAGTGGTTCAGGTTTCAGCCGGTAGAGACGGCGCTGTGCGTCTACTGTGGACTCCACGAAACCGGCCTCGCGCAGCACTCGCAGGTGCTTGGATATGGTCGGCTGCGGCATCCGAAGCTGACGCTCAATCTCTCCGACCGAGTGTTGCGACGAGATCAAGAGGCTCAATATGGCACGGCGGGCAGGCTCTGCAATGATTTCGAACACAGACTCCACCATCCTTATATACCCGAGAAAGCATATGCCTGTCAAGGTATGTTCTCCCATCGGCGACAGCGAACAGTTGAAGCTCACGGCAGTGGCGCCGGAACCTGGAGTCAAAGGGAGACGCGTTTGCCCGCGACGTAGAATCCACCGTTGCGTAAGCTTTCAAAGCCGGCGATTCGCCTGAGACCATTCGCCAGAACTTCTCTTCTCTCAGGCTGGAGCAGGTGTATGGGGCAATTGCCTTCTATCTTGCCCATGAGCAAGAGGTTGATGGCAACTTCCGCGAAGGGGCTCCAGAGCTTGATCCCCCCTCTGAGCGTAAGCCGCCCGGACCTGTACGGCCGCCTTGAGCGGGCCCGGTGCGAAATTGGCGCGCGCGATCTCGCGAAACATTGAGCATTCGTTTTCAGGCGGATGCTCCAAGCGCTCACCTCATTCGTCACGTCGGGCGGCACGTGCCCAGGCGTGCTGCTCGTTATTCCTTAGAGCGCGCCGATTCGCGAGGTGGTTGAGGCGTTGGTTCTCATCTGGGCGGATGACAGTGAAGACGACTGGAAGAACCTTGATAGACTTCAGCCGGTTCTGACTTACCGGTTCGCTTGTTAGCCTTAGTCTGTGTTCCGATGGATTCTCAGTTGTTTGGGCGCGTGCCTCGTCTGCCTGCCTGCCCGGCCTGCTACGGTGCTGGTGCTGCAGTTCCACAACAACTCTCAATATTCAGATTTGAATTGGGTGGGTGAGAGCGTTGCGGAGACCCTGATGAATGAATTCGCAGCCGCGAATCAGATTGTGGTGGATCGCAGTTCACGGACGGAAGCGACCCGGCGGTTGTCTCTGCGGGCCGACGCCAATTATACAAAGGCGACTCTGCTGCGCATCGGGCAGACTGTGGGGGCCGATTACCTTTGTTTTGGAAGCTTCGATGTCACCCTGCCCGAGCCGCAAGCTCCGTTGAAGAGCAGCTCGATTCGCATTGCGGCGCAGTTTGTGGACCTTCGCAAGATGCACGATGGCCCGGAGTTTTCAGAAGCTGGCCGGCTTACAGAGTTGTCACGGTTGCAGGAGCACCTTGCCTATGAGGCCCTGAAGTACCTCGACCCCAGGACGGAACGCAAGCCGGACGATTTCCTGGGTCCGCAGAAGGCGGTCCGCCTGGACGCGGAGGAAAGCTACGTCCGGGGGCTGCTGTCGAGCAATCGCGAGCAGCGACAACAGTGGTTCCTGCAAGCGGCTGCGCTGGACAGCAAGTTCTCCGGGCCGCCATTCGAACTGGGGAAGATCGCGTTGGAGCAGAAACAGTACGCACGGGCTTTGGAGTGGCTGAGACGAATCGCGCCCAACGATCCCAACTATCCGGAGGCACGTTTTAAGATGGGTTTGGCCGCGTATGCGGCAGGAGACTATTCAGGAGCCGCGGGCTATTTCCGCGAGGTCACCAAGACGTTCCCGCTGAGCGAGGTATACAACGATCTAGGTGCGGCAGAGAACCAGTTGAATCAGACAGGGGCGGCGGTTGAGGACTTCCGGCATGCGTTGGAGAGCGATCCGAACAACACGACGTATCTGTTTAATCTGGGAACTGCTCTGGCCAGGTCGAACTCGCCTGACGAGGCTGCCAAACGATTTCAGCAAGTGTTAGCCGCGGATCCAGATGACAGCGATGCTGCTGCACAACTGGAAGCCGTGCAGAGACGAGATCCGGCTGCATCTGGCAAGCCGCCAGTTCAGAGACTCAAAAACAGCTTCAACGAGACTGCTTTTCGTCAATTGAAAGCTATGCTTCAACCCGAAACTATCCATTAGGCAAAGTTGGAGCCAGGCAATCGCGAGCGGCCAGAAGCCCGGGGGTAGTTAGCGAAGCATCAGTCGAGTGAGTGCCCCGATGAGGCCTCCCCACAAAAGCAGGGACATCCCCGAAGCAATCAGCACTCCTTTCGCAAAATCGATTCCGGCAGTTTCTACCCCGAAACGTTCAATCTGCCAGCAACTCTCAGCTGACTTTGGCCCGATCCCGGTTACAGAGACCAGGCGGCATGTCGCAGACTTGGCAACCATTACAAACGTATTTAAGTACGTTTGCAGCTAGTAGTCAAGCATTGGACAGGAATATTCCTCAGTGAACGGTATTTTAGAGAGGGTGAGGGTAGTATTCAGGCCAAAGACCCGGAGACAATCGGATGATAAGCCAGTGCGGGAAACAGGCATACACTATTCAAGTGCTCCAGCAGCGGCGAGTATAATCGGGAATTCTTCTATGCTCGAGGCATTCGGTGTTTCCGATCCTGGCTGTGTCCGCGCGAACAATGAAGATTATTTCATCACTGACAAGGTCTCTGGCATTTTCATCCTGGCCGACGGCATGGGTGGGGCGCAAGCCGGAGAGCATGCAGCTCGTATCAGCGCGGATAATCTCTACTCCTTTCTGAGATCCGGCGAGGGAACAGACGGGCTGCGTACGCTGGAGCATGGATTCGCCAAGGCAAACCGGGAAGTGCGCGAGGCGGCTCGGGAACACCCCGAAATGGACGGCATGGGAACGACGATGCTCGCCGCGGTAGTCG
>CBAAAA010000233.1:0-7504 GCA_964658695.1 uncultured Solirubrobacteraceae bacterium
TCATGGCACCTCCATGCTGCGTGAGTGCGGTGAAATGTGGTCAAGGATGGAGTTGTAAGCGGCTCGGTCCAACGGCCGGTACGTGATCACAGAGTCGATTCTGTTTACGAACTCGGGCGAAAACTTTTGCCGCACCGCGTTCATCCCGATTTTTCCTGGCTTCGTTATGTCCGATCGCTCGCTTACCGGAATCATCGCCTCGTATCCGAAATCCGGCTTATTCACTCGCTGAATTGCTTTCGCACCCAAATTACTGGTCATGAAAATCAGCGTCTTCTCGAAGTTGACACTGGTGTTGTCCCCCAGTCGCAACGTCGCCTTATCGAGGATTCCCATCAGGATACGCGTCATCGACGGTGCAGCCTTCTCGATTTCGTCGAACAACAGAATCGAAATGTCGCTATCGTCGCTTGCTACACCGTTTAGTTTTGCCTGATTTAGCATCGGCTGCGTCTCTCGGTGCCCGAGGTATCCCGGAGGAGCGCCAATCAGTTTTGCCACTTCATGTTCCATCTGGAACTCGCCGCAATCAACCTTCAACAGATTCTTGCTATTGCCATGCAGCACTTCCGCAAGCGCCTCTACCGTGCGGGTCTTCCCGGTGCCGGTGGGTCCAAGCAGCAGAATCACTCCCACTGGTCTGCCCTCCGGCGCAAGCCCGGACTGATGCATGTGGACAAATGGAACGATCGTCTCAATTGCTTCGGGTTGCCCGATGAGCAACTCACTGAGCCGGGTCTGGATCCCTTCGGATTCATTCGGCACTATGGGGCGTCTTGTTCGCCCAGTTATGGTGTAAGTTCGCATCCGAGCTCGCGTGAACTCCCCAGCGCGGATCGCCGGAGATGATTCCTTTCGAACGTCAGTCTACGGGCTGAAATTTGCGAACCTTTTGGAATGTTTACCCGGCAAGGCTAGGTCATACCACTTCAGCTGAATGCTTTGAGTAAGTTACCGCCGGTCGCGTGCCGGAGCAAATATTTCGGAATGTTGTGACTAGCTTTCCGGACAGCCAGGGGTGAGCCAATTACATCATCGCCACCGGGGGAGCAGGCTCATCCGGATGCCCCGCGCTCGAAAGGGGACCGCGAATCATCAAGAGACCCAGGCCAACGAGCACCAGCGTCCCCACAAGGTAGGAAGGATGATCGAACACTTGAAGATGCTGCCGGATGTTCGCCGGCGCAAACTGCATACCGGCCCACACTAACCCGAAAATCGCTTCGCCCGCGATCAGGCCGGAGGCCGTCAGAACGCCCGCATTCTCAACTCTCGCTTTTTGTGCCAGGTTGTATCGCCGTCTCTCGGCCGCCTTATCGCCCAACCATCTGATCAATCCGCCAACGAAAATCGCAAAGGTGGTTTCAAAAGGCAGGTACATTCCTACCGAGACCAGCATCGGGCTCTTGATCTGCATCATGATCATTGCCACACCAAACAACATCCCGACCAACACCAACGGCCAGGGCATATCCCCGCCGACAATACCTTGCGCAAGCAGCGCCATCAGTCCCGCCTGCGGGGCTGGGAGTTCCCGATCCCCGAATCCCGTGCCTCCGGCCCTGATATTCCCCTCATGCAGCAGCACGAGCGGAAAATACATAACCAGGCTTGCCGCCACGACTGCAATGAGCTCCGCAATTTGGATATTTCTTGGCGTTCCGCCCAGGATATAACCGACCTTGAAGTCCTGCAGCAACTCACCGGCGACGGCCGATGATACGCACACAACTGCTGCTACGCCCAGTACAGCCGCCACTCCGCCGGCCCCCCCCACTCCTAACGACACCATCAGCAATGCCGCCACGATCAGAGTCGAGAGCGTCAGACCGGAAACCGGATTGTTCGATGATCCGATAATTCCGCACAGGCTGCCCGACACCGTGGCAAAAAAGAAGCCCAGAATCAGCATCACAACCGCCGCCACGAAGCCGCCTATGAATTGCTGGGAGAAATAGACATAAAGCCCCACCATCACGGCGAAGACCACTCCAATGAGTCCGATTACGACTTTGGAACTCATGTAACGCTCCGTGCGTCCCAGGCCGCTCTGCTCCGCAGTTTGCCGCATGTCGCGAAAGGCGCGCGCTAAACCCGACGCCAGGCTGTTACGCATTCGAAACAGCGTGTATGCCGCCCCTACCAGCATGCCGCCGACGGCAATCGGCCGGACAATGTAGCGCCACACTGCTGCCGCCAGACCGCTCCACGAATCCTGTTGCGCACCCGCCGGAAGGAAGTTGTGCAGTTGCGGTCCCAAGAAGTAAATCAGCAGCGGAACCATGAATCCCCAGGCGATCACGCCACCTGAAAACTGCAACGCGGCTAGTCGCAATCCAATGATGTAGCCGACGCCCAGATAGGCGGGACTGACGCTCGGCGCGGCCAGAACAGTCGTTCCCCCAGTCCCGAGAATGGTCCTGGTATCGGAGCCGCCCAGCCGTACACGGCTTGTCCCGAGTTGGCCGACCGGCACCGCGAATTCCGCGTCGGACGCAAAAAGTCCGAACCGGCCGAGTAGAAAAATCAGCCCCCCTGCGCCGATATTCCAGAAGAGGAACTTGGCCGCCTGAGCGCCGCGCTGCCCCGCTTTGTGTATTTCAGAAGCTGCCACCGACTCCGGGAATGGCAGCTCGGGATCTTCCACCATCGTTCGCCGGACCAGGGAGATGAATAACACGCCCAGAACACTGCCAACCAGAATCAACATGGTGGACTTCCAGTAAGCGTCCCGGAAGCCAAACGACGGCCATGCGTGCGCAATGACAAATGCCGGCAAGGTGAAGATCGCTCCCGAAGCCACTCCTTCGCCGATTGATCCGCTCGTGCGGGCGATGTTTTCTTCGAGCAGCGATCCCTTCCACGCCCGCAGCACCGCCATGCTGATCACCGCAGCCGGATAGGTGGCCGCTACCGTCATGCCCGCGCGCAGGCCCAGATAAGCGTTGGCAGCCCCTAGAACGACGGTCATCGTCAATCCCAGAAGCATCGCCCGAACGGTCAGCTCCGGCATCTTCAGGTGCTGCGGAACGAAAGGCCTGTGTGGTGTGGTTGGGGTGCTCATGAAGAGATGGGAGTAAGATAGCAAGCCGGGACCAAGAAAAAGCCTCGGTCAGGGAGGCGTCTTAGCAAAGTGACTGAGAGATTGAGACTCTCATTTGGCCGCATCCTCCAGGTGTCTCAGGCGCGCATCCGGCGAGCCTTCAACGCGGAAATTGATGGCCAACATGAGGCTCGGGACCGCGAGAGCAATGTAAACTTGCACTTCGCTCGTAGCTAAAGTCTATGTGTCGCACTGGGCAGGCGGTTGCCCTCGTATTTTACGCATCAGCGCCAGGACTACCCGAGCCGCTGCTTCACCAGTTCGCTGACTACCTTGCCGTCCACCCGTTTGCCCGCCAGTTTCGTCTGCACGGCTTTCATCACCAGCCCCATCTGTTTCGCGCTGCTTGCGCCGGTCTCCGCGATAGCCGCTGCAACGGCCTCATTCACATCCTGCTCGCTCGCCATCGCCGGAAGATAAGCCTCGATCACCTTGATCTCTGCTTCTTCCTTCAGCGCCGCATCTTCGCGGCCGCCTTTTCGGAACATGTCCGCCGACTCATGCCGCTGCTTCAGCAGCGTATTCATGACCTGCATCTCTGTCGCTTCCGTAAGCGCTTTCATGCTGTCCACCTCTTGCTTCTTCAGTGCCGCTTTCACCATTCGGATGGTTCCCAGCCGCGCCTCGTCCTTCGCCTTCATCGCTGTGACCATGTCTTTTTGAATCGTGTCGAGTAGGGACATCGCCCAACATTGTAATCGGGATTCCCACCGCGCCGCCCTAAAAACCCGGCAATTCCACTGAGACATGTTCTCCAACGCAACCCCCCACATGGATCCCACGTCCTAGACGGTTGTTATACTTAGCTGTTTTCGGGGACAATGGATGAAGTTTAGGTTCGCTATCGCGCTCTTCGTGTGCGCGCGTTTTCTTGAGGGTGCAAGTTTCACAAACGGCCAGGCGGCAAGGGCCGTCATCGGGCAGACCGAGTTCACTTATTCCGGTGGAGCGGCATCCGGCCAGATCCTCGGCGGCGTTGGAGGTTTAGCCTACGTCAATGGCCAGTTGTGGGTCGCTGACTCGAACTACATATACGCTGCTTCGAATCAGGGTCAGAACAATCGCGTTCTGATGTTTAAGACCTCTTACATCCAGGACCCTCACGCCGATCTCAGTGTCGACACAAGCCCGGTTGGGGATGGTGTTTGCGGTCTTTGTGGATATCCGGCGTTCAACGTTCTTGGGCAGGTTGATTATGTCAGCATCACTCCCGGCCTGGCGCAAAAGGCCCCGGGCACGGTCAATGGATCATTGAATCTGCCCACCGCCGTGGCCACCGATGGCCAGCGCCTCGTAGTGGCGGATACCAACAACAACCGGGTTCTCATCTGGAACTCACTTCCAACCGCGATCAATGCTCCGGCCGATGTAGTCCTCGGCCAGCCGGATTTCACCAGCGCTCCGAATACCGACGAGGTCAGCGCCACTACGCTGCGGGGCCCGCAAGGCGTTTGGCTGCAGAACGGTAAGCTTTTTGTCGCCGACACCGGTAACTACCGGGTCCTTATCTGGAATACGATACCCACATCCAATGGCGCGCCTGCCGACATTGTGCTTGGGCAGACTAATCTGGGCGCTTCCGTCCAGCCACCAGTAACCTCTCTTAATCCGGCGGCTACGGCCACGCAGTTGTCCAACCCCGTGGGAGTGAGTTCCGACGGTTCGCACGTGTTTGTGTCCGATCTGGGTTTTAATCGCGTCCTGATCTGGAACAGTATTCCTACAGCCAACGCCCAGCCCGCGGATGTGGTGATTGGCCAGCCGGACATGACGAGTACGCAGCCCAATAATTCAGGTCCGCTCTGCGGCTCGTCTTCAACCACCGATGTAAACGGAAACACGGTGTATCCGGCGTGCGCCAAGACTCTCAATTTTCCGCGCTTTGTGCTCTCAGACGGCGTCAGGCTGTTCATTGCGGACGGCGGCAACGACCGTATTCTGATTTACAACACTATACCGGCTGCCAATGGCGCTGCGGCCGATGGCGTGTTGGGCCAGCCTGATTTTGTCACTGACCTCGTGACCAACCAGGGCGCATCCCTCCTGAGTACGACCATCGACAACACCGGATCTGTCGATACCATCCCCAGCCCTACTTCGCTGGCCTTCGATGGGACGAACCTCTATGTCTCCGATGCCACCAATCAGCGTGTGCTGGTCTATACGCCTGGTGACACCCCGCTATCGCCGAAGGCGATCCTGAACACAGCCAGCAAGATCACACGCCAGACCGGTTACGTGACCATCGCTTTGGCAGGCTCCATCACCTCTGGCGACACAATCGCGATCACCGTCGGTTCCAATACCTACACCTACACCATTAAAAGCAAGGACACGCTCACCACAATAGTGAGTGGCTTGATTTCTCTCATCAATGCGAATTCAGGGGACGTCAACGTCGTGGCTCTTACTGGAGCCATACCCGATACTGTGTTTCTGGATTCAAAGAGCACCACGGCGAGTTATGACTCCATCGCCCTTTCCGCAACCGCCTCTAACACTGCCAACGAAACCGTTACCACCTCCGGCGCCTATCTCGCTGGCGGAAATGCCGGTACTGCGGCTGTTGGGACCATTGTCGAAATCGACAATCCCGCAGGTGGCCTTGCCGACTCGACCGTCAGCGCGAGTTCCCAGCAGAACCTTCCGACACGGCTCGCCAACGTTCAGGTGTTTATGGATGGTCTCCCTGCGCCCTTGTACTACGTCTCCCCGACTCAGGTCCTTGCTGAGGTCTCCTATCACTTCGGCGACCGCAACAGCAGCAGCGTCTATATCCGCACCGTACACGCCGATGGCTCGGTTACGGTGACCAGCGCAACCCCGGTTGTTCTCGCGGCGGCAAACCCCGGATTGTTCGGTGCTCCGGGCAACACCGAGCCCCGCCCCGCCTACGGCGCGATTCACCAGCCGGGCAACCCCACCGCCGCCATTTCAATCGACGGAACCGCGCAGCTGGGTGATGTCCTCACAATAACGGTCGGCAGCGCTACTTATACCTACACTGTCACCAATAACGATGTTACGAATTACACCAATAACGCGGACTTGAACACGATCGTTGCTGGGCTGGTTGCGGCCATCAACAATGCGAACGATCCCAATGTCGTCGCATCGGAAACGGGCGCGTTCAGCCGGCTTTTGCTCACCGCTCGTAAGCCGGGAGCTTCCGGCTCCGGCATTTCAGTGGGCGGAAGCGTTGCTGCTGCGAAAGGCCAAACGAGCGCCACCGAAACGGTCACTGCCTATCAGACGCAAACCTGCTGCAGCACCACCGGCACTGGTCTTGTCACCTCTGCCAACCCCGCCCAGCCTAATGAAACCATCCTTTTTCTTGCCACCGGCCTCGGCTTGGTTGCTGACCTGAACGCCAACAATATTCCGGTTGCCGACGGAAACCCGTATGCTGGTACCCAACCCAACTCTCCCTTCAATAGTGTCGCTGCTACGGTCGGCGGGACGACCGGGCAGGTGGTCTCCGCTGGTATCCCGAATGGCGGCATCGGCGTGTATCAGGTCCAGGTCATCATCCCCAGCAGCGCCACTGCCAACGCTCAAACGCCGGTTTACATCGCCCAGAACGCTTTCATTAGCAACACCGTCACTATTCCCGTCGGGACCAGCGGTTCCTCGGCCACACAATCGAGTCTCACTCTGCCGCCCTTTCCATGGCAGGCCGGCGCGACATCCATCATCGCTGGCGTTCCGAGTGCCTCAGGCTCCAGTCATGTCCAAAAACTCGTGGTTGCTCCGATGATTTGGGAGCCCTCCTCAGCCAATTGGACGCGCTTCAACGCGATCACCGGTTCTGAGGACACCCAATCCCTTGGACAGCCCGGTGACATCCCTGTCCCTGGTGACTACGACGGAGACGGAACCGTAGACTTTGCCGTTTGGCGTCCGTCCACTGCTACCTATTACGTCGTCCCCAGCAGCAACCCTTCTTCACTTTTTCAGCAAACATGGGGACAAACCGGAGACATCCCGGTGCCCGGCGATTACGATGGCGATGGCCGGACCGATTACGCCGTCTTCCGCCCATCCACCGCGACCTGGTATCTTATTTCGAGCTTCAATCAGACCCAAAGTCTGGCAGTGCCCTGGGGCCAGCCGGGTGATATTCCCGTGCCCGGCGACTACGACGGAGATGGTATAACAGATGTCGCCGTTTATCGGCCTACAACTTCTCAGTGGGTTCTACGCTCCAGCCGGAATCCAAACGATGTGTTAACCCTCCCATGGGGTCAGCCCGGAGACATCCCAGTCGTGGGCGACTACGATGGCGATGGCGAATACGACCTCGGCTTCTTCCGCCCCTCGACTGGGCTCTGGAGCATCCGGCTTAGCTCGACGCCCGCTGTTGCTTACAACTTGAGTTGGGGAACCACGGGCGACATCCCA
>CBAAAA010000234.1:0-6706 GCA_964658695.1 uncultured Solirubrobacteraceae bacterium
CTTCTACATGGTCTGCGTGGCGGTGTTCACGTTGAGCTCGCTTGCATGTGGACTGGCTCCCAGCCTCGCTATGTTGGTACTGTTCCGCATCATCCAGGGCATTGGTGGCGGCGGCTTGCAGCCCAGCGAGCAGGCCATCCTTGCAGATACGTTTTTGCCAAGCCAGCGCGGAATGGCATTTGCCATTTACGGCATTGCAGTCGTCACCGCTCCGGCGATTGGACCGACTCTGGGTGGCTGGATCACAGACAACTTCGACTGGCGTTGGATCTTCTTTATCAATATCCCGGTCGGGCTGGTTTCATTGTTCCTGACCAGCTTCATGGTGCAGGATCCTCCCTATTTTGAAGCCGAACGCAAGAAGCGGAAGATGCGTGGACTGCGGGTGGATTACTGGGGAATTATCTTCATCGCAATCGGGCTGGGATTTCTCCAGATCGTGCTCGATAAAGGCGAACGTGATGACTGGTGGGCCAG
This sequence comes from uncultured Solirubrobacteraceae bacterium, assembly GCA_964658695.1. GTDB lineage: Bacteria > Acidobacteriota > Terriglobia > Bryobacterales > Bryobacteraceae > Bog-105. The sequence continues at coordinate 478 of CBAAAA010000234.1, forward strand.
CGATTTCATTCGCTTCTGCACCGTGCTTTCCATTGCCGGGCTGGTCCTGGCGGTCTATTGGGAGGTGACGAACAAAGACCCGGTAGTTGATCTCAGTCTTTTGAAGGACAGGAACTTCGCTGTAGCGGCATTTCTGATGTTCATGGTGGGCGTCGTGCTGTTGGGCAGTACCGTGTTGATTCCGCAATATCTTCAGTTGGTGATGGGGTATTCGGCCACCAGCGCGGGATTGGCCATCTCGCCGGGCGGGGTGCTGGTCATGGTCATGCTACCGTTTGTGGGCTTCGCATTGGGGAAGATTGAGGCGCGCTGGATCATTGCGCTGGGATTGTTGATTACCGGGCTGGCGCTGATCTATATGACAACTTTCGACACCGATATGGATTACGCCCATGCAGTCCGTGCGCGCTGTTTTCAGGCAGCCGGACTGGCTTGTCTTTTCGTCCCGATCAATACCGTGGCGTATGCATTTGTCCCACGCAATAAGAACAACGCCGCCTCGGGACTGGTGAACCTGGCCCGCAATATCGGCGGAAGCTTCGGGATTTCGCTGGTCACGACACTGCTTGCGCGCCGTTCTCAGTTCCACCAGTCACGGCTGGTTGAGAATGCAACGGCCCTGAATCCAATCTTTAACAACGCCCTGAATTCAGCCCGGCAGGCTGTCGGCGCCGCAAATCCCAACACTCCTTACGCCATGCTGCTGCGGCGACTGCAGCAGCAGGCCGACACGCTGTCTTATATCGACTGTTTCTACTCGCTGGGCGTGGCCTTCCTGATGCTGATTCCGCTGATCTTCCTAATGAAGAAGACCAAGCCGGGGCGTGCCGCCGCCGCCCATTAGTCCTGCTTTCTGTATTTCCAGATAAAGAAGGGTTCGTGAATCGTCCCGCCAGATCGCGTGCCCCAGTAGAGCATGTTCACCGCTGTCCGGAACGAGCTGGCCGAGCTCTTCTTCGCAACGGTGGAATCCGGCTCGAGCAATGTTGGCGAACTCCGAGGTGAAGTTGCTAAGGAGCAGCCGGCCATTGGGCCGCACGAGCGACAGCATTTCAGCTATGACGGACTTGGCGCGGCGCTCATCGAGTTCGTTCAGGAGATTAAGCGCATACACGTAGTCAAATTCGCCCACGTTTTCTTTGGACGGAATGGCTCCGTAGGGATATGAAATGTAGCGCATACAGGAGTTATTTCGATCGAATCGGAAGAGATCGGGCGGTTCGCCGGTTCCATCCAGAACCACAAACCTGCCACCGGCTGCCTGGCACAGATCAACCGCGGCCTCCGCCTCCCGGAGCGCTCCGTTGGAGATTGAAAGGATCTTCGGACTGACGGTCTCGCGGCAAATATCGCTTAATTGGCCTGAAACAAAGATTCTTCGAGCCTCCAGGACCTTGGAAAATGTAACGGGCACAAAAGACCGCGATGACTCGAGCGCGAAATCGAAAGAGTATTTCCTCACGGTGGAGTGATCGGCGGTGTTGAGAGGAAACTGTAGGGGAGGAGGTTGTTTACCGCTTATATGAATCGGGGTTGAGGCTAAGAAACTACGGCTTGGCGGCCGGCTGCAAAATGTCTGCCGTTTCGGCGCTGCGAACTTCGAGGCTGATTGGGAGCGCAACGAAAAAGACAGACCCGACGCCCTCGGTGGAAACCGCCCAAATTCTGCCCCCGTGCCGCTCCACGATTCTTTTGGTGATCGACAAACCCATGCCGGTGCCGTCCACGTCGCGGGAGTGCAGCCGCTGGAACATTCCGAAGATGCGCTCTGCGAATTCCTGGTTGAAGCCGCGGCCGTTGTCGGTCAGCGAAATGACCCATCGCCCTGCTTCGCGCTTGCCGTCTACCGAGATGCGGGGTTCCTCTTCGCGGCGGTACTTAATGGCATTGGCGAGCAGGTTCTGAAAGACCTGCGAGAACTGCAGACGGTCTACCATCAGCACGGGCAGATTCGAGCTGGAGATCTCGGCATTGCTTTCACGGATGGAGCCCTGCAGACTGATCTTTGCTTCTTCCAGCAAGTCTGCAAGGGAAACCGGGGCTGCCTGTTGCCCGGTTTTTCGGAGACGGACGACTGCAAGGAGCCCGTTGATCAGGTCGCCCATACGACGGGCTGAGTTGATGATATAGCCCATGAATTCGTGGCCGTCGGCATCGAAACGATCTTTGTAACGGGACTGGAGCAGCTGGGTGAAGGTCGAAATCGTCCGTAGCGGCTCCTGCAGATCGTGGCTGGCCACGTAGGCGAACTGCTGCAGTTCTTCGTTGAACAACTGCAGCTCTTTGGTACGCGCGGTGATCCTTTCTTCCAGTTCGAGGTTCAAGTCTTTCAGCTGGGCATGTGCACGATCACGGCTATTGATGTAGGTGAGAAACGACTGGTACAGCCAGACCAGCACAACCAGCATGACCAGGGTGCCGAAAAGGAATACCAGGAAGGTCCAGCGCGTGAGGTAGCGTTCGCGGTCGAGTCGGTCCGAGACCTTGCGGCTGAGTTCAGCCTGGAGGTCATCGACCAGGCTTCGGATCTGCTGCATGGTCTCGCGCGACTTGCCGGATTTCGCTTCTTCAAAGGCTGCCGGAAACCCTTGCTGACGCTGCAGGGTGACCAGCCGGTTGGCGTCCTCTACGCGCTGGCGCACCAGAGCGATCAAACGAGCCAGGCGCACCCGCATGGTGGGGTCGTTGCTTGCGGTATTGGTGAGGACGCCGACGTAGGAATTGAGCCGGCTGTTGACAGTGCCCAAGGTGAGCAGGTATGTGTCATCGCCGGTAATCAGGAACCCGTGAACCGCAACCTCCGCGTCGTTTGAAAAGGAGCGCAGTTTTCCGATTCCTGAATTCATTGCCTGCAAGCGGATCAGTTGCATGTCGTTGCGTTCCGCGACCGTGTTGACGACGAAAAACAGGATGCTGAACAAGACTGGAACAGCAAACAAGATCCCCAGTCGACCTTGCGGGGCAGGCTTTGTCACAGCGCTCATCTGACGGCCTTCATCGAGCTCATTTCACTCACAAACAGAAGGTGCAAATTCCTGAATGAGCGACGTGTCAAGATTAACAGGTTTAGCACCGCTGTCCGGCCAGGTAGGGCTTTTCCTGCTCACTTTGGTAAGTCAGGCAAGCTGGTAGACTGAATGAAAGCATCGTTCGGATCAACACAGCCGAGTCGAGTCACACCGGGTCGAATCGCAATGGCTGGCGGCACAATGGCTCGAGCGGCGGTGAAGGCTTCCGCAAAGATCATTCTGGAAAGATCATTCAGGTTCCTCGTCCAATTAGATGGCTATTCAGACCCTTTTCGGTTCGGTTCCGACCGAGCCTAACCTGCTCGACCGGTTAAAAACTGGCATCCAGAAGACCCGTTCCGGCCTTGTCGATCGTATTGAAGAGGTGATCTCCGGCCGGAAGGAGATCGACGCCGATCTCCTGGAAGAGTTGGAGTATACGTTAATTACGGCGGACCTTGGAGTGCGGACGGTCCAGGAAATTCTCGATTCGATTCGGGACAAGGTGGATCGGAGGTCAACGGGGGATGCGGCGGAGATCAGGAACCTGATCCGCGAGCATTTGCTGGAAGTGCTGCGACATTCGGAGAGCCCTCTCCGTATTGTGTCTCAACCGCCGGCGGTGGTGATGGTGGTCGGCATCAACGGCGCGGGGAAAACGACCACGATTGGCAAGCTGGCGAACAGATTCCTGGGCGAAGGCCGGAAGGTGCTGCTGTGCGCCGCCGATACGTTCCGCGCGGCGGCGATTGAGCAGTTGGAAGTCTGGGCACAGCGCGCCGGCGTAGACATGATCAAGCAGAAGACCGGTTCCGATCCAAGTGCGGTGGTGTTTGATGCGCTGCAAGCGGCCAAGGCTCGCGGTGTGGATTACGTGATCGTGGATACGGCCGGACGCCTGCATACAAAAGAGAATCTGATGGCGGAACTGGACAAGATGCGCCGGACTTGTCAACGGGTGATTCCGGGGTCGCCGCACGAGGTCTGGCTGGTGCTCGACGCGACGACGGGACAGAATGGCCTTGAGCAGGCTCGCAAGTTCACTGAGTCGGCCGGCGTGACTGGCATTGTCCTCACGAAGCTGGATGGAACGGCAAAGGGCGGGGTGGTGGTTGCTATTGCCCGCGAACTGAACCTGCCGATCCGATTCATCGGCGTGGGCGAAAAGATCGAAGATCTGCTGCCTTTTGAGTCCGATAAATTTGTTTCGTCGCTGTTCGACTAAGAAACGGGCTGGAGAGCATGTCAGATGCCTACATGAGAAAAGCACTGGAGTTAGCCGAACAAGGCCGGGGCCTGACGAGCCCGAATCCCGCTGTGGGCGCTGTGGTGGTGAAGGATGGAGAGATTGCCGGGCGTGGATTTCACACCTGGGCGGGGCGTGATCACGCGGAAATCGTAGCACTTCGGGAGGCGGGGGACGCTGCGAGAGGCGCGCAGATGTTTGTGACCCTGGAGCCCTGCTGTCATTACGGACGCACGGGCCCTTGTACGGAGGCGATCATCGCGGCGGGGATCAGCAAAGTCATCGTGGCGTCACAGGACCCGAACCCGCAGGTCAATGGAAAGGGGCTGGCGCAACTGCGTGGGGCCGGAATTGAAGTGGAAGTGGACGAAGGCAGCGCGGCGGAAGCGGAGCGGTTGAACGAACCGTTCTTTCATTTTGTGAAGACGGGGCGTCCGCTGGTGACGATTAAGGCAGCGCTCACACTGGACGGGAAAATCGCCGCGCCTCAGGATAATGTCGGTTGGATTACGAGTGAAATCGCACGCGCGAATGTGCAGCTTGTGCGGCACTACTCGGACGCGATTTTGACCGGGCTGGGAACTGTTTTAGAAGACGATTGCCTGCTGACGGACCGCTCGGGACGAGAGCGATCGCGGCCGCTTTTGCGCATTGTCCTTGATTCGCAGTTGCGCATTCCATTGACGTCCAAGATGGTGAGTTCGGCAAGCGGAGATGTGCTGGTGGTGGGTACAACGGCGGCCTCGTCCGAACGCAGGAAAGCACTGGAAAAAGCAGGGGTTCAGGTGCTGATTGCCGACGGGCCTGGTGGGCGGACGGATTTGCGAAAAGTGCTGGAACATCTGGCGGAGGAGCGACATCTTTCGCTGATGGTCGAGGCGGGCGCGAAGGTGAATTGGAGCATGCTGGATGGTCAGATTGCGGACAAGGTACTGTTCTATTACGCTCCGAAGATTCTGGGTGGTTTGGAAAGTCTTCCGGTTGCGGGAGGAAAGGGGCGACTGCGTCGTAGGGATGCGATTCTGCTGGATCGCCTGCGTCTTCATCCGATTTCGAAGGATGAGTTTGCGGTGGAAGCGTTTGTTGTAAAGACCTGATGTTTACCGGAATTGTGGAAGAGCTTGGGTATGTGACTGCGTTTGAGGCACGCGATGCGGGTGCGCGGTTAACGATCAGCTGCTCGTCAGTGCTGCAGGATGCAACGGTTGGGGCCAGCATTTCGGTGAATGGCGCCTGTCTCACAGCGGTGGAACTTTCGGGGGAGAAGTTTTCGGCGGACCTGGCTCCTGAGACTTTGCGACGGACTAACCTGGGGGATCTGGCGGAAGGCTCGCCGGTGAATCTGGAGCGGCCTTTACGTGCCAATGGGCGGCTTGATGGGCACTTTGTGCTTGGCCATGTGGATGGCACGGCGGTGGTTGAGTCGATTGAAGCGTTGGGGGATAGTAACTGGTGGCTTCGCATTCTGGTTCCGGCGGAACTTACTAAGTATGTTGTTGAGAAGGGCTCGCTGGCGGTGGACGGGATCAGTTTGACGGTTGCGGCGATTCAGGATGAGTTAGTTAGTTTCACGATTATTCCGCATACTTATGAACACACTGCAATTCAGGGGTACCGGGAGGGTTCGCGGGCGAATGTTGAAGTGGATATATTGGCGAAGCATCTTGAGAAGCTGAGTGGGACTAACCAGTGAGATCAAGAGGCGGTGCGGGTCGGCTATTAACGTTCTTCAATTGTGCCGCGTCGTTTTGATCGCGGAAGTAGAACCCAGGAGCGATCGCTATAGACTACATGGCGAAGCTTCAATTAGGCCGCATTATTTGATCACGGAAGTCTTCGGATGAAAGCGAATCAAGCACCAAGTCAGGATCGCTTCAATTGGGCCGCATCTTTCGATTGCGGAAGTCCAGTTCTTCAGGCAACAAACGATATTCGCGTGAAATTGCCTCAATTAGGCCGCATCTTTCGATTGCGG
>CBAAAA010000234.1:6716-7247 GCA_964658695.1 uncultured Solirubrobacteraceae bacterium
TATGTAATCGCGTACCTTGCAGCGCTCGCGCATGGCTTCAATTAGGCCGCATCTTTCGATTGCGGAAGTCGATGCAGGCCGCAAGCGGCGCCAGCGGAGCCGATAAGCTTCAATTAGGCCGCATCTTTCGATTGCGGAAGTCCACGGGCGGTAACTATCCCGCCTTGACTACCGGATCGCTTCAATTAGGCCGCATCTTTCGATTGCGGAAGTCGTCAACGTCGAAGACATCCTTCCCGGTGACGTAATCGCGCTTCAATTAGGCCGCATCTTTCGATTGCGGAAGTCTTCCGGCTCAGTTCGCGCAGTTCCCGAAAGTCCGACAAGCTTCAATTAGGCCGCATCTTTCGATTGCGGAAGTCGGGATCTGGAAGAGCGACCCATTGTACTGCGTTGAGGCTTCAATTAGGCCGCATCTTTCGATTGCGGAAGTCATAGCTTTACTTTGTACCGTGTTCCAAAATCGAAGAGCTTCAATTAGGCCGCATCTTTCGATTGCGGAAGTCGTGCTGCTCTCGGCCAAGCTTCGCA
>CBAAAA010000234.1:7257-7479 GCA_964658695.1 uncultured Solirubrobacteraceae bacterium
GGCCGCATCTTTCGATTGCGGAAGTCGCGCCGGCCGTCGTTTTCCCGACGCGATTCGCAGCCAGGCTTCAATTAGGCCGCATCTTTCGATTGCGGAAGTCAAGGCTCACGCCAGCCGACTCCGGCTCACATCATACCGCGCTTCAATTAGGCCGCATCTTTCGATTGCGGAAGTCGCGACGTTTTCGCTAGCGCTGACAAGCTTTAAGAGGCTTCAATTAGG
>CBAAAA010000235.1:0-7477 GCA_964658695.1 uncultured Solirubrobacteraceae bacterium
CAACTCTTTCACTTCATTCGCCACGACCGCGAAGCCCTTGCCGGCTTCTCCTGCACGCGCCGCTTCGATCGTGGCGTTAAGGGCCAGCAGATTGGTCTGCTGCGCAATCGAGGTAATCACCTTGATCACCTTGCCGATCTCCACGCTGGAAGAACCCAGCTTATGAATGGTGTGGCTGGTGCCCTTGGCGATGGTAACCGCCGCTTCCGCTACCCTGGCTGCCTCGGTGGCACTCTTGGATATCTCGCGTATGGAAGCCATCATCTCTTCCGAACTTGCGGCCACGATGTTTACATTGTTAGAGACCTGGTCGCTGCTGATCGAGGCTGCGCTGGCTTGTTCCGCTGTGTGTGTGGCATTGGTCGACAGCTGAGAACTAAGCGCTGTCAGCTCTTTGGAGGAAGCCGCGATCGTGGACGACATCTCGCCGACCGCCCGCATCATGTCTGCCAAACCCTGGCGCGCCTTGACCACTTCGGTGATGTCTCTGGCAAACTTGACTACCTTGTGCAGCTTGCCCTGTCCATCAAAAAGCGGGTTGTAGGACCCTCCAATCCAAACCTCTTTGCCGTTCCTGCCGACGCGACGAAATTCACCGGTCCGAAACTCGCCTCGGTTCAGCGCCGCCCAGAACTCCGCGTACTCTTTCGAATGCTGTTCTGCGGAGTCCACGAACATCCGGTGGTTCTTGCCTCGTACTTCGTCGAGCGAGTACCCCATGACCCGCAGGAAGTTGTCGTTCGCGGCCAGGATGGTCCCGTCCAACGTGAACTCGACCACCGCCTGCGACCTATTAATGGCCTCAATCTGATGCCGATACTCGACATTGGCTTGCTCCTGTTTGTAGCGCTCGGTGATCTCGTCCCATTCCAGAACGTTGCCGACGTAATTCCTTTGGGCATCGTAAGTCGCGCTGACGCAGAGCGAGAAGCGCAGCGGGCCCACCGATATATCGGCCCGGACCGGCAACCTGGTCGGATCGGAAAGCATGCGCCGCTGGTGGGACGGGTCCTTGTGGAACATGTCGATACAGGAGCCAATGATTTTTCCGGGTTCAAAGTTCGGCCAGACTTTGGTGAACTCGGAGGAGTAAGTCCTCAGCATGGTCTCGGTAGCCCGGTTCACATAGTTGACGATGAAGTCGCGGTCCACCATCATGATTGCCGTCGCGATGGTGTCGATGGTCGACTGGGCCTTCAGTGCGACCGCGAGCTTCGCTTGCAGGTCAGCTGCCTCGGCTGCGCTCAGTCCTTCGTCCAGCAAGGGAACAGAACTTCCCTCGGCGTAGGTGGCAAGCTTGACTCTCACGTTCGTGCGGCGCGGCTTGATAGGAGCGTCTGCTCCATTGCCGCTCAATTGATTGGACATGTGCTTGGCACCCCGGCCACATATTGGAGTCTTTCTTCAACTGGTCGAACTTCGAACGCTTTTACTAAGGACAGCCATTGCGTCTGCTATGTAGCCCTGCGGTGCGCATGGAGAGTGCGATCCGGCGTGCACCACGATTCTTATTATCAGGACTACGCCGGCGCATGTCGTCCAAAAGCAAACTTTAGTGCGCTGAAGCCCAAGGTCTTGCAGGTACCGCTCCGTATCGATGTGCGCATCTGCTTGGAGCACTCGAAGATGGCCTTGCAGGTAAAGTGGACGAGCAGACGAGATACCTGACTTTCCCAGCCAGGCTGCTTTGGCTCATCTCCCTGCGCCCGAGCGCGGCCAGTATCGGGGAAGTTGGCGAATCGTTCCGAATCCGGCCGCATGCAATTTGCTTTATGATGCAGCATCCTATTTCGTCAGCGGCCTTTTCGCTGATCGTTTACCATCCATTGCGATCGTCCCTCTGCCGTTACGACGCAAAGCATCACAACGACGAGAGCATCGCTACCGCGGACCAAGAATTCAAGGAGAGCAACCATGAGCATTGCAACTACTAGCGGCGACCGCGGCGAGACTGGTCTTGCGGGTGGTATTCGGGTCTCGAAAGCCGACCTGCGTGTCGAGTCCTATGGCGCGGTCGATGAACTTAACTCGTTTCTTGGCTTTGCGCGCAGTATCTGCCAACACCCCGACATCAAGGCGTGGACGGAGACAATCCAACGCACTCTGTTCCGGGTGGGTGCGGCACTGGCGACCCCGGCGGAAAGCGAGAAGCAACCACCAATGATCTCGGTCGAAGACGTTTCGATGCTGACGGAGCTCGTCCACAAGATCGAAGCGATCAAAGGAATTCTTTCTGACTGGTCGCTTCCGGGTGCCCACACGGAGTCAGCAGCCTACGAAGTAGCGCGCACAGTCTGCCGACGAGCCGAACGAAATGCGGTTCGATTTATCGAGAGCGGCGGCGTTGTCCACCCTGATGTCATCGCTTATCTTAACCGACTTTCCGATGTTATCTGGCTTTTCGGGCGACTTATCGAACTCGACGCAGGTGTCGACGCTCGTCTTCGCGATCAAACGCATAAGGGACCAAAGTGGTCGAGGGCATGGTAATCGCCGAGCGCATCGGCTTCGAAACGTCTGGCTGATTCTGTTATCGCGAGATCGCCTTAAGGCCGTTCACTGCTTGATCGATCGGAGTAAGCATGCATACGAGATTCGTCACTGGTGGATATGGAAGGGGTTTATGTTCCTCGAACCAAGCGTCTTGATGATGGAGGATCGCCTACACAAACCACGTCCAGGCGTCCTTTGATGCCTGCCGGATCTTGCGATCGAAGAAGAGGAGGCCTTGGTCTTCTAGCTCACTGAAGCCGATGTCTGAAGCCCGGAGAATGTACCTAGACAACCGCTTGCGAGTCGCATTGATCACATTAACAACTTTTCCAAACTTACGTTTAGCCGTGCACACAAAGCGCGGGAAGGAGAAACTTTAGCACGCAGTATTGTTGACATTGCCGAGCAGCATGCAAATGATGGAGATAAAATGACACGCGCGGAAAAGAGTAAGGTCTATCTGGTCGGCGCAGGGCCCGGCGACCCCGAACTTCTTACCATGCGCGCTCTGCGATTGCTTGAAACGGCGGACATTGTCTATCACGACGACCTCGTGTCCCAGGAAGTCCTAGCACTGGTTCACCTGGATGCGCTGGTACAAAGCGTCGGTAAGCGATGTGGGCGTCCGAGAATCAGCCAGACCGAGATCAATGTGCTGATGATTGAAGCTGCGCGGGCAGGAAAATCGGTCGTGCGTCTGAAGAGCGGAGATCCGTTAGTATTCGGGCGCGCTGGGGAAGAAATTGCGGCGCTGCGCGGCGCGGGTGTTTCGTTTGAGGTGGTGCCTGGCATCACTGCGGCAGTCGCAGCAGGTGCAATGCTGGGATTACCGTTGACGGATAGGAAGACTTCATCCAAGTTGATCTTTTGTACCGGGCATCACGCGACTGAAAAGAGCGATGCGTCGATTTGGGAGGGACCATTTCCAATGGATGCGATGCTGGTCATCTACATGCCAGGTCGTGATCTCGGACGGATTGCCCGGGAGCTTAGCGCAGCCGGGATTCAGCCGTCTACCCCTTGCTGCGCCATGTCGCGGGTGGGCACGAGCGAACAAAGCTCTTCAATTTGCAGACTGGAAGAGCTTCCTAATTTGTTATGCGGACCAGCACCGTTAGTGCTCCTGATCGGCCAGACGGTTGGGCCGCTCATCTCCCGTGAACTGAGTGTAAATGGTTAGTCGGCCTTGTTATCTGGAAGACGCCGCTCCTTTAAACAGGCAAGCATTCACACTTGCACCTAGAAGTTGAACTTAGCTACAAGTTGTACAAGGCGCGGAGCAGCGGCACCAACAATCTTCCCATAGTTTTTTACATCATCCACCTGTCCGTCGACCGATGCGGAGCCAAAAAACTGGGTATGATTGAAGGCGTTGAACGCCTCGGCTCGAAACACGAGGGACCTCGCGTCCCGCAGGCGTACATTCTTCTGGAGCGTCAAATCAAAGTTGTTGATACCTGGCCCATAAAAGACGCGGCGCTTGGCATTGCCGAGTTGTCCGGGCCGTTCTTCCGGGAAAAGAGCGGTGTTGAAGGCCGGCCTTCCGTTCCGTCCATTGGTGTTGATTTCGCGCGGTCCTGGCAGTTGTTGCGGTGTGTCAAGCAAGTAGTTATTAACTCCATTCCCAAGTGTGCCAAGGAGCGAATTGTCGGAGTTGTCGTAGAGTGTCACGGGGAAACCGGTAGCGAATCGCGTCGTCCCTGAGACACTCCACTCCGTTGTGAGCCGATTCACTTTAAGAATCCGTCCAACAGGCAGCGCGAGGTTATAACTCCCAACGAACATGTGCTTCTGATCCCACGCGGAGATCGTTCGGCTTTGCCGGGGATTGAAGGGGTTGAGCTGCTCGCCGATATTGGAACCCTGATCGATGGACTTGGCGTAGGTGTAACTCACGAGGAGTTGCGAGCCACTGTAGCGATATCGCAAAGTAGATTCTAGCGCATTAAAGTTAGAGGCTGCGGTCGTTTTATCGTCGGTATTCTCGCCATAATTTTCGCCCTGCCCGACGTGCGCTCCCAGGGTTTGTCCACTCCTGGTGCCGTTGACGGTCTGGCCGCTTGCCGTGGTATAAGTTGTGTCTTCTCCGAAAGGACCGCAGCCGGGAAGGCTGAGGCAGAGCGCGGGGTTCCCGGGGTTGGCTGAAACGACCGTGGGAATGCGGTGACCCTGGTTGCCCACATAGCTGACTGTGAGCAAGGTCCGGGTCGCAATCTCGCGTTGGATCGACAGCATGTAATTGCCAATGTATGGCGCCCGATTTTGATGGTCAAAGAAAGGGTCTGCCGCGAGCGGCGCAAAATTAGCCCAGTTGATAGAGGTATCGGGATGCGTTTTCGACACCCCATGGGGAGGGAATGGAAATGGGAACCGCTGACCATTATCTAAGCCTGTCGCAGCAGTAACGAATGGGGTCGCAAGCAGGGGCGGGCCCGGACTGAGATAGTTATAGCCAAAAGGCGGCACGGCATACATAATGCCCGCGAGCAAGCCAGGAAATTCAGTGTAAAAGAGCCCGTAGCTGGCCCGAATGCTGCTCTTGCCGGAGTCTCCGAAGACGGTCTTCAGGAACCCTTGGTTGAAGTTCGGTGAATAGGCAAGGCCTATCCTTGGCGCAAAGTTCTTGTAGCCCGTGGGCGCAAGCGTTTTCGGGATCCCCGGATCACCTGCCACCAGTAGCCCCGGCAGTGCTCCTGGATACAGCGTGGATTGTGCTCCGGACATGTAAGTCTGAAGCTGGTTATACTTTTCCCAGAAAGGCATGATCACGTCCCAGCGAAGGCCAGCGTTGATGGTAAGGTCTTTGCGCGCTCGCCAACTGTCCTGCCCATAAATGCCGATGTAGCGGTTACGCAGGTAGAACGGCTGTCCGGACGATTGTGTGTAGTTACTGGGAGTTCCGATCAGCAGATCGGCGTAGGGATCGCCGGTCTCGGTACCCTCAATATTAAAGGTGCCGTTGAAAGTAGCATTGGGATGTTCGTTGACTTGATCGATGTGGAACTGTCCGCCTACTTTGAGGGTGTGGTTGCCGGTAACGCGGGATAGTCCATCGCTTGCGTAATAGGTGTTGTTGACCTGCGTCTCATTTGTAATTGGAACGCCCATCACAAACGTCGGAAACGTAACGTTCTCCACACCCTCAAACTGTGGCGCCTGGACGTAGATGCCGGGCGTACCAGCGCCCGTCGCAAAACCTTGCGAAGCTAAACTTACGCCCAGCCCACCCTTTGGTTGCCCAATAATATTGGCGTTCCACAGGTATCCAATGTGCAGTTCATTGACTATGTTTGAACCGATGACCTTGCTACTTCCCAACGAGAACAATTGCGCACGTCCGATAAACAAGGCGTCGAAGCCGGGGATACTGGCACCCGCTACGGAACCTGGATAGGGATTGTCGAGGCGGTAGTCGTCGATGAAGTAATACGCGGAGAGTTCGCCAAACCGGCCGTTGTCATCGAAGCGTCCTGAGCCTTTATCATCGCGGACTGTCTGATCGAAAGCGGATGTGGAGAATTGGTTCGAACCCACGTTAGGAGAAGGAATGTACTGCAGCAGGCTCTTACCGGGCGCTGACCAGGCGCTTTTTGGGATGGTGCCATTCGAAAAAACGCTCGTATATGGCTCCCCCGACAAAACGGTGTAGCCGAGGGCGTTGCTTAACAGAGAGGCGAGATGGGGGCCGCTGACTGAACCTGTCAGGTCGTCAAAATTTCCGTTGCGCTGCGCCACGCTTGGCACCGAGATGTTTCCCGTGGGAATACCCTGCGTCGTGCGCGTGCCTTGGTAGTCCGCGAAAAAGAATTTCTCATTGCGTCTGATCGGTCCGCCTGCTGTGCCTCCGAACTGATTTTGATGGAAGGTAGAGACTGTCGGATCGAAGTAGCCTTTGGCATCGAGGTTGGTATTGCGAAAGAACTCGAATGCATTTCCGTGGACCGCGTTGCTTCCCTGTTTGCTAACGACGGTGATCATGCCGCCGTTGTAGTTGCCGTACTCCGGATCGAAGTTGTTGGTGAGCACTCGCAATTCCTCAATCGAATCGATGTCGGGAATGACTGACGTTCCACCATTCATGTGCTCCTGGACATCGATTCCATTTACGAGAAATCCGTTTGAAGATTCACGCTGTCCATTGATGGAAAGGTTGCCGGGATTGGCATCGCCCGACGGATCGAGCCCGCCTGTAACGCCTGCCATGATGACGGAGTTCGGTAGTAAAGTCGAGACTGGCGCGACTCCCGGCTGGATCGCAAGCAAGTCCGTGTAACTGCGTCCATTTAATGGCAAGCCAGTCATCTCGGCGGCCGAGACAACTTCGCCGAGATGTGTCGCCACACTGGAGACTTGGATCCCCGCATCGGATGTAACAGTGAGTGTGTCTGTTTGCGCACCCACGGCTAGGTTCGTGTTGACTCTGAGGACGGAATCGGTGTCAACGCTGAGACCCGTCCTTCGCTGCGTAGCAAATCCGGTGGCCGCTATGGTCAGGTCGTAACGGCCAACCGGTAAATTCGGAAACGAATAAAAGCCTTGCTTATCGGCCACCGCTCGATAGGTCGACTGCTGCGCCATGTTGACCAGTTGAAGGACGGCTCCCGGAATCACAGCGCCGCTCGGATCGACCACCAAGCCTGAGATGCTCCCGCCGGTGGCTGCCCGGCAGATCATACAAGGCAGCAACATAAGTATGAGAGTGGTCCAGAGAGGAGAATGCTTGAGCGGGATAGTCCACTTCCAATTGCTCATACTGTCCTCTAAGTGGCGGCCCTGCCGGACTTGCACCGGCTTCCGCTTACGCCTCGTGGGCATTCGAGATGAGGACAAGTTTATATTACCCCCCCCGGGTTCTACTTACCGTTCGGCGAACACCAGAATACGCTCTTACCATCCTTGGTCTGCCTGGCAAGCAGCTAATACAAGACCGCCTTTTAGTGCTACCCGCGTTATGTCTCTCGTGGGCGTTCTTGATCTTGAATCG
>CBAAAA010000236.1:0-7422 GCA_964658695.1 uncultured Solirubrobacteraceae bacterium
CCTTACTCGGCAACATCCTCGCTGATCAGAACCAGACCGAACGCGCCGCCAACGCCTATGAAGACGTGATCCGGAAATCCCCGGACTTCGCGGAAGCCTACAACAATCTGGGCCTGTTATTTCTAAGAGGAGAGCAGCCGGCTAAGGCAAAGGCGGAATTCGAGCGCGCCATAAAGAAAAAGCCAGAGTATGCGGCGGCGCATTACAATTTGGGTTTAACGCTGGAAAAGTTGGGTGACGTGACCGGCTCGCAGGTGGAGTTTGACCGCGCACATCAGCTGGATCCGTCCATTCGACATTAAGTGATCGCGCCGCTGCGAAGTCAGAACAGCTAGGCTTGAGTACGGGAGAAAAACCATGAATCGACGGAGTACGCGACGCAATCTGCTTCATTCCAGCGCTCGTCTTCTGGCGGCAGTTGGGGTGGGGAGCGTGGCCAATGCGGGGCAAAGCGAAGCCACCGGAGGGGACGACTACTACGACAAGCTTGGAGTCACGAAGATCATCAATGCCGCCGGAACCTATACGATGTTTACCGCTGCTGTGATGCCGCCGCAAGTACAGGCGGCTGTCGCAAAAGCCGCAAAACATCCCGTTCGACTGGCTGAGTTACAGTCGAAGGCCGGTGAGTATCTCGCTAAGCGTCTGCAATGCGAGTCGGCGATGGTGACAGCCGGCGCTTCGTCCGCGCTCACTCTGGGAACCGCGGCTTGCATTGCTGTCATGAACGACTCTCCACGGGAAGTGGTTCCCATGAAGGTGCCAACCCTGCCGAGGAATGAGGTTTTGATCCAGAAGACGCACCGCTATTCCTACGACCACGCAATCGAAAACTGCGGCACGAAATTTGTCGAGGTGGAGTCGCTCGACGACTACAGCAAAGCCTTCTCTGAGCGCACCGTCATGGCGCACTTTTTCAACGCTGCGGAAGGCGGACAGATCAGCCGCGAGGATTGGGTGCGAGTCGCTCGGGAACACAAGGTTCCGTCCTTCAATGACGCGGCGGCGGACGTCCCTCCCATTTCCAATCTGTGGAATTACACCAAAATGGGCTTTGACCTGGTGACGTTCTCGGGAGGCAAAGGTATACGCGGACCGCAAAATGCCGGATTACTGCTGGGACGCAAAGATCTCATGGTAGCGGCCACGGCCACCAACAATCCCTTCGACGAGGGTGTAGGTCGCGGGATGAAGGTCGCAAAGGAGCAGATCGTCGGCATGGTCGCGGCTGTGGACTGGCTGTTGAGTCAATCGGACGAGACCATGGAGACTGAATTTCGAGGCCGCGCAGATCGAATCTCGGCGGAACTGAAACGCATCCCTACATTGGAAACGAAAATCGTGATTCCTCCGGCCGCAAACCACGTTCCCCACCTGTTGATTCGCTACGATCAGGCACACGTCAAGATCGCCCCGATTGATGTGGCAAAGCAGTTGCGCTCCGGCACGCCCAGCATCGAACTGAATCCATCCACTGGAAAACGTGAAGGATCGGCGGGACTTCCGTCCGACGAAAACACCATCGTCGTCGGTGTATGGATGCTTGAACCCGGCGAAGATCTCATCGTCGGCAGACGGCTCCATGAGGTATTGTCCACGGCCGCTAATGCCTGAGTCCCCCATGCCGGCCCCAGAAGAGATGCCGGATCCAGGAGACAGCGCAGACTTCCGCATCGAGTTTACCGCCGCAGCAAGCGAAGCGGATGTCGCTCGCATACGCGCCGGATTATCCGAGTTCAACCGCTCACGCATTCCGGACAAGATGTATGCGCAATTAGTCTTCACACTCCTTGATCGGGATGGCCAGTTTGCAGGCGGGCTAACCGGCTTCGTAGATTACGGATGGCTGTTTGTGAATTACCTTTGGGTTGGCGAAAGCGCCCGTGGCAAGGGAAACGGACGCAAACTGATGCTGGCGGCGGAACAAGAAGCGCGCACCCGCGGATGTAAGAACTCGTGGCTTGATACATTCAGTTTCCAGGCCCGAGACTTCTACGAACGTTTGGGATACCGCATCTTCGGTGAACTGGAGGACTTTCCGCCCGGCCATCGAAGGTATTTCATGCGGAAGTCGCTGGACTGACCTGGTGTGTGCGTCCCTGAACGGCAAGGTCTCTCTCGTCACTGGCGCATCGCGTGGCATCGGTGCAGCAACCGCGCGCAAACTCGCCCAAATGGGTTCCGACGTGGTGCTGAATTATCGGAACAAAATCGCTCGTGCGGAAACCGTTGCGCAGGAGGTCGCGGAACTCGGCAGAATTGCTTTTCCCGTACAAGCCGATCTCACGATCGAGACCGAAGTGGACCAAATGATGAGCGCAATTCGCGAAAAGTTCAACCGCCTGGATATCTTGATTCTGAATGCAAGCGGCGGCCTGGAGAAAGGAAAAGCGGAAGACTATGCCATGGCTCTCAATCGCACCGCTCAACTGAACACCGCCCGTCTCGCCGTACCCATGATGTCTGCCGGAGGACGTATCGTATTCGTGACCAGCCACTGGGCGCATTTCTATGGCGAGAAGCACGTCATCTCCGAATACGAAGTGGTCGCCCGCAGCAAACATGCAGGGGAACTGGCGCTGCGTCAATACGCAACCGGGTTGGACGCGCTTGGCATTTCTTTCGTTGTCGTAAGCGGCGATGCCATCGAAGGAACCATCACTCCGCGACTGCTCAACCGCATGAATCCCGGGCTAAAAGAAACCCGCTCTCATGAAGCGAAAAGGCTGCCAACGATAGACGAGTTCGCCGAAGTGATCGCGCAAGCCGCCGCCGACAGCAGCTTTCTTACCGGCCAGACCTTATATGTCGGTTCGACCGATTACTAGCTAGACTACGCGTCCAGATGCACACCTCCCTCGCCCTCCTCCCCACCGCTCTCCATTCCCATCTGCGACAGCCGGTAGCGTAAAGCATTCCGCGTCAATCCCAGCATCCGGGCCGCCTGACTCTTGTTCCCGTTTGCTCGCCGGAGAGCTTCGCGGATCATCATCTGTTCCCAATGCTCCAACGTTTCCCCCTCCGGCAGCAACGGCTCTTGCACGCCACTAGAGGCCTGTGGCTGTTGATTGCGCGGCGCTTCTAGTCGGATATCAGCCGGCTGCAGAATGTCTCCAGCCGCTAGCACGAGACTGCGCTCGATTGTGTTCTCAAGCTCCCTCACATTTCCGGGCCATGGATGCCCAACCAGCCGGTCCATCGCACCCGGGCTGATTTCTCTTCCGGAAACGCCAAGGTCGCGCGATAGCTTCTGCACAAAATGCAGAGCAAGAAATGGAATGTCTTCCTTCCGAGCGCGAAGTGGCGGAATGCTGATCGGAACCACGTTCAAACGGTAGTAAAGGTCTTCCCGAAACCGTCCCTCCTCGAGTGCCGCCCGCAGGTCCACGTTAGTGGCGGCGATCACCCGGATGTCAACGTTGCGCGTGAAATTCGATCCCAGCCTCTCAAACTGCCGCTCTTGCAGGATGCGGAGCAGCTTCACCTGAATATTCCCGGGAACATCGCCGATTTCATCCAGGAACGCTGTGCCGCCGTCCGCCTGTTCAAACTTTCCCGGTTTGCTGATGTTGGCTCCCGTGAACGCGCCCTTCTCGTATCCAAATAGCTCGCTTTCCATCAGATTTTCCGGAATCGCGGTGCAATTGATCTTTACATAAGGCTGGCTCTTGCGTGGCGAATGCTGGTGAATCGCACGCGCGATCATATCTTTTCCAACGCCGCTTTCCCCAGCCAGCAGAACCGTGGCGCGAGTCGGGGCAACGCGCTCTACGGTATGAAAAATTTCACGCATGGCTGCGCTTCTCCCCACGATGTTGTCGAACTGATAGCGTGTGTCCAGTTCGTCCCGGAGACGTTGATTCTCGGCCCGCAGAAACTGAACCGCCAGCGCCTTCTGCACCACCGTTGTCAGATGATCGAGCGAAAACGGCTTTTGAAGAAAATCGCTGGCCCCTAGCTTCATCGCCTCCACAGCTGCCTCGACCGACCCATGAGCCGTCATCACCACCACCGCACTCTGAATCCCCTTCGATTGCAATTGCTGGATAAAGCGCAGACCGTCCGCCCCGGGTAAACGCAGGTCTGTAAGGATCAGGTTAGCGGCGGAGGCAAGAGCCATAGCCTGCTCGGCGCTGCCGGCAGTCGTAATGTCGAAGCCGGCCGATTCCAGATGCAGCTGAATCACCCGGCGAAGCTTCTCTTCATCCTCAACAATCAATATGTGGTTCGAAGTCATCAGTTCAATAACGCCCTCGCGCGCTAAATCGGTTGCTCTCTCGGCAGCGTGATCGTAAACGTAGTCCCGCGTCCTGGTTCACTCGCTACCCGAATGCGTCCCCGGTGCTCATCCACAATCTTCGACACAATCGCCAACCCAAGTCCTACCCCGGTCGGCTTGGTCGTAAAGAACGGGTTGAAAATGTTCTCAATGTGCTGCGGCTGGATCCCTTCCCCATGATCCGCGACTGTAAGCTCCACCGTGTCCTTATCCGCGGCAACTCGAATCTCTACAGCCGATCCTGAAGGGCTGGCTTGAATGGCATTCTGCGCCAGGTTCAATATCGCGAGCCGCAGAAGTTCAGGGTCAAACACAAACGCGATTCGGTCGGACGGCATTGACATAGTCAGGTGAACCCCCTTCTCGCTCGAAAGACCACTCAACTGGCGTTGAATCTCATCCAGTACCGGCCGCAGTTCCCCGCTGGTGGGCTTCAATTGCAGCGGCCGTGCAAACTCCAGAAAGCTGGAAATCAGCCCATTCATGCGGTCCACTTCTGTCCCGATATAGCTGGCCATTTCTGACATTACTTCCGGACGTCTGTAGGTGCTCTCTTTGGTCAGCATCTCGGCCGAAGCTTTGATCGTGCCCAGCGGATTGCGGAGTTCATGCGCCAGCCCGGCCGTCAGCTGTCCCAGCGCGGCAAGCCGCTCACTCCTCCGCAGCGACGCTTCAGCCTTCTGCAGACTGAGGTTCGAAGCGGCCAGCCGGTCCGCGGCTTCCTGTGTACGCTTCATCTCATCGCGTTTTGCCTTTGCCTGTTCGAAAACCAGGAACGCCACGATTGCGTAAAACGCGGCCCGCAGCGACATCAGGCTGATCAGTTCCGGAGCAATGGTCCTGAAATCCAGAAACAGCAGGAACGAGAAATAAAGAAGGCAGGCGATTGCGGTCACGACAACGACACCAGTGAGGTCGAAGAGCGTTGCCGCCGAAACTACAGGAATCAATAAAATTGAAGAATAATCGCTGAAAGCCCCGTGCGTATAGCCAATCAACAGATAGCTGAGGACCAGCTTTAAGGTAATTGAGATCACCTGCCCACGGGGCGAAGCGAACATTGTGAGCCGCGGCTCTATGATCTGGAAGGCGGCTATCAGCGGCAACAGGATCAGCGCGTTGTAGTTGACCTCAGGCGATGTCGTAAGCAGAACAACGACAAACAGCAGCCACGCGAAATCGCCAACCTGGAAACGTCCATACCAGTTGCCGCCTTCGTTCTTCTGTCCTGACCGGTTGTCCGTCATTCCGGGGTCTCTATGACAGAATAAGGGGGACCCCCCGCAGTCATGAGCAACACGAATTTTGAACCTTTTGAGCCCGCTGAGGAAATCTCGCGGGAAGATGACACCTTCGCCGCAATCCTTTCGGATTTCGACAAGCAGCATGCCGATGCGAAGCAGGGTGAGGTCACCACAGGAACCATCATCTCGGTTGGCACCGAATACATTTTTGTAGACGTCGGACGTAAAATCGAAGGCGCGCTGCCGTTGGCAAAATGGCGCGAGACAGAGTCCGGTGATCCGGTCAAGGGCGCTCCTATAAGTATCAGCATCGGTCCCCGCAACGCCGAAGGCTATTACGATCTGTCGACCGTCAGAGTGGAACGCCCACGCGACTGGACCGCCCTCCAGACCGCCTTCGCCGGGAAACGGAACATCGCCGGAGTGGTAAGCGAACAGGTCAAGGGGGGGTTTCGGGTCGATGTCGGTGTTCGCGCCTTTATGCCCGCCTCGCGGAGTGGCGTGCGGGAAGCCGACGAGATGGCGGCCCTGGTCGGACAAGAGATTCAGTGCCGCATCACCAAGCTCGATACTGAAAAAGAAGACGTCGTCGTCGACCGCCGTGTGGTGCTGGAAGAGGAGCAATCCCAAAGGCGCGAGCAGAAGTTTTCGGAGTTGCGCGAAGGCAGTGTTGTTCAAGGACGCGTACGCAGCATCATGGACTTTGGCGCGTTTGTCGATCTCGGCGGAGTAGACGGTCTCCTGCATGTCGCTGACATGTCCTATACCCGCGTCGGCAAGGCGGCGGACGTGGTCAAAATTGGCGACGAGCTGACGGTCAAAATCCTGAAAGCGGATCCCGCCACGCGCAAAGTGTCGCTCGGTCTCAAACAGCTGCAGGAAGATCCATGGGCCGCGGCAGCCCGGACCTTCAACGTAGGCGACCGCGTCAACGGAACCGTGTCGCGCCTGACCGACTTCGGCGCATTCATCGAACTTCTGCCAGGTGTCGACGGCCTCATTCACCTCTCTGAACTCTCCTGGAACAAGCGCGTTCGCAAGCCAGGTGATCTGCTGAAAGTGGGCGAGCGCGTGGAAGCGGTTATTCTGCAGGTTCATCCAGGCGAGAAGCGGATTGGTCTTGGTTACAAACAGGCGCTCGGCGATCCCTGGGATCTGATTCCCTCGAAATACCCGGTCGGGACTGTAATCGAAGGGCCAATCACAAACCTCACGGATTTCGGTGCGTTCGTGGATCTGGGCGACGAAATAGAGGGGATGGTCCACATCTCCGACATTACGAACGAGAAGCGCCTCACACATCCCAAGGAAAAGCTTGCGAAAGGACAGACCGTTAAGGCTACTGTCATTGAAGTAGACAAGGAAAAGCGCCGCATTCGCCTCGGCATGCGGCAGCTGGAGCCCACCACTGTCGATCACTACATCTCGGAGCATCAGCCCGGTGAGACAGTAAGCGGTCGCCTGGTCGAAGTGCATGGCAACCGGGCCAAAGTGGAACTTGGCGAAGGCGTCATTGCCATGTGTCAGCTGAAGCAGGCGGAGGAGGAAAAAAAGGCCGCTGGAGAGAAGAAATCCGGCTCCGATGTCTCCTCACTCAGCGCGATGCTGTCGGCACGCTGGAAGCAGGGCACGGGTAGCGGTAAGGAATCGAATGCGGCCCAGGCCGGCCAGGTGCGCAGCTTCCGCATCTCTAATCTGGATGCCGCTAAACGACTGATTGAACTCGAGTTGGCCAGCTAGCCAGATCCTTTTTCCGGAGTTTTAGTGACGAAATCAGCGCTTATACGTCCAATTGAACGGTGGATACGCAAGCGCAAGTAATTGGGAATGTGGCGTCTGTGCGAGGCACGAAGGAGCGGTCCGACGATTTCGCTCTCATCCGGGCTGCCCAGCGCGGGG
>CBAAAA010000237.1:0-7410 GCA_964658695.1 uncultured Solirubrobacteraceae bacterium
ATGGGCCGCGTATGGCGCTCAACGACGGCCGAGTTGTCCCCGCATTCATCGATCAGGCGCTGCGGGGACAGAACCTGACCGTGTTTGGTCAGGGTTCGCAAACCCGCAGCTTCTGTTTCGTTTCCGACCTGGTGGAAGGATTGTTGCGTCTTAGCGAATCCCCTGAACGATTTCCCGTCAACCTGGGCAATCCCACGGAAATGACGATCTTGCAGTTCGCCGAGCAGATTCGCTCCCGTCTTGGGAACGGTGTCGGAATCGACTACCGGCCGCTTCCTTCTGATGACCCCAAGATTCGGCGGCCCGATATCACAAAGGCCAAGTCCATCCTCGGATGGGAGCCCAAGGTCCCGCTTGAAGAGGGTTTGCCCGTTACCATCGAATACTTCAGAAACAAGGCGTCGAACGGTCCAGGAAAAGATCCGGCCCCAGCGCCGGACGGCAATCCCTCTGAGACAGTGTCGATCCGCTGATGGCAAACCCTCTGAGCTAAGCCTCCACCGCGCTTTTCATGTACGCAAGCGATTTCTTCACTTCTTCCACCGGAGTGCCGGCGCCTTTGTACTCGTACTCGATCAGCGCAGGAATCTTATACTTTTTTTCCTTAAGCAGTGCCAGCACCGGTTTGATCGGAGTGTCGCCTTCTCCAAAGGAAGCATTGGGCCCGTTATCTTTCTTCCGGTCTTTTATATGAAGGTGAGTGATGCGGTCGTGATGTTCATTGATATACGCAACGGGATCGAAACCACCTGCGGAAAAGTGGCCGATATCCAGATTCACCCGGAACCATTCCGACATGTCCAGCGCCTTCTGAAATGTTTCGGGGCTGGAGAACTCATCTGGATGTTTCGTGTCGCTGTGTCCGTGCAAAGCCACAAAAATCTTGTGTTTCTCCGCCACCGGCTTCAGCCGCGGCAGCATGCTGACCTGGGTTGAAGATGCAATGGTCGTCGCCTTTAACGTCTTTGCCTGTTCGAAACACTTATCCAGTTCTTCGTCCGTGAAATCCTTGGAGAAATTCAGCGTATACGCGTAGACGTCGATCCCGGCGTCATCAAAGCGCTTTCGCACCTGTTTGAAATAGCTTGCGGGCGTCGTCAACCGCCACTGCCGTAGCTCTTCGCGGCTCTTCTTCGCCTCGGGGCCCGTCATTGCGGCATGGTACTTCGCCGTCATCTCTTCCATGTTCGGCATCTTCCCATCGGGCCCGGGCGTTGCGATTTCATGCAACAAACGTGTGAGAGCGATGTTCTCCGGTTCCAACTGCGGCGAAAACAGCTCCACGATCCCCGCCTGGCAGTCCTTCAGAGCATCGATCACAGGGCCAAGCGCATCCCCGTTATTGCGCGGTAACTCGCGAAAGCTGTAAGTGCAGACGCCAAGTCGCACGCCGTCGAACGTGTAATTGATCTTGCCCCATGCCGCTAAAGCCGGAACGCCCGCCAGCCCCATTTTGACGAGGTCTCGTCGTGAATAGGTCATCTCGTTTCTCCCGAATCCAGCATATACGCATATGGAGCAGCGCGATTGCCGCTCGAACCTTTAATTGTCTCGATACTCGGCAGATTCGAATTTCACGCCGATCAGGACCGAATGACAAGCCCGAAAGAGGTACGGACCAGCGCCTCGATCCGGGGGTTCCGTTTTACGTCCCCCAGCTTTATGCTTCAGTTACGACGAGCATATTACTTCGTTCGCGGACATCATCATTCGGAGATTGCATCATGAGCCAAAGCGCCGGCGCGCAGTACCATACGGATGAGAAACTCATCGGGAACAGCGGTCCGCCACAAGTCGGAGTAAGTGAACATACCGCTGCTCAACTTCTGGTGCGTAGCTTGACCGAGCAAAAGGTCAAGCACATCTTCGGCATCCCAGGCGGCAAAATCATGCCCGTCTTTAATGTCCTCGATGATGAGGGGCCGGAACTGATTGTCTGCCGCCATGAGCAAAACGCCGCTTTCATCGCCGGAGCAATCGGCAGATTAACCGGGCGTCCAGGCGTCTGTCTGGTGACGTCCGGACCTTTCAGGGAGCCGGCGCTGTCTCCCGCGATCTCCTGTCGCTGTTCTTCGGCCGGATCCACTTGTTCCGTAACCAACCTGGCGACAAGTTACTGGCGAAAGCGGATGTCGTGCTCACGGTAGGCTACGACCCGGTTGAATATGATCCTGGCTTTTGGAATGTTGGAAAGTCTCGCGCGGTCATTCACCTGGACGACCTTCCCTGCGACATTGACAATCATTATCAACCGCACATCGAACTCCGTGGCAACGTGGGACTCACCCTCGAAGCGCTTCAGCAGCGGCTCCCTTCAAAGCGCATTGAGTTAGACGCGGAGGTACTGGCAATTCAGCGGGAATGGAGAGCCTTGCAACAGCAAGTCCCGGTCGAAAATGGCGCTCTTGTACAGCCATTGTCGTTTGTCCAGACCTTGCGCACAATGGACGACGATGACACCGTGATCGCTTGTGACATCGGCTCCAATTACATATGGATGGCACGGCACTTCTTCACCTTTGAACCGCGAAAACTGCTCTTCAGCAACGGCCAGCAGACGCTTGGAGTCAGTCTCCCCTGGGCCATTGCAGCGAGTCTGGCGTACCCGAACCAGAAAGCCGTTGCTGTTGCCGGGGATGGTGGCTTCTTGTTTTCCTCAATGGAACTCGAAACGGCCATGCGACTCAAATCGAACATCACAGTATTTGTACTTCGTGACGGAACCTATAACATGGTTGCCTTCCAGCAGGTGAACATCTACGGGCGCTCGGCCGGCGTCCGTTTTGGCGAACCAGATCTTGTCAAATACGCGGAGAGCTTTGGGGCCATCGGGTTGCGAGTGACAAAACCGGAGGAGCTCGACGTCATCATGCGCAAAGCAATGGAGACTCCGGGGCTGGTGATCGTGGACGTTCCCGTTGATTACAGCAGGAATACCGAACTCGGCACGCACATCTTGCCCGGTGAATGGGACTGAGTTGTTCATCAGAATGGATCGCATGCCTGAATCCGAGGAAGGATCGATTGCGATGGCGCCGCCACTGCCGCGGCATCGCCGGATGCAAGCGCCCGCCGGTGACGCGCCCCACGAGCTATATCAGACTTCATTCATGAGCGCTCTCTCCGAAGGCGTGTATGACGGTGTCACAACCTATGGGGAACTCCGTCAACATGGAGATTTCGGCCTTGGGTCACCAGCAGACGAATACTTTCTCGAATGTACAAGGCACATTAGCCGGGTTCCGGTCGCCAGCGTACGCACAGGGGATTGGAGTCGCTGGCTTTCACCTCCACTTCCTTCGTGAAGACCGTCAGGCGGGCGGTCACGCTCTTGACTACGTCTTAAAAGAAGGCCGCCTCCAAATAGCCCCGCAACATGAGTTTCATGTTGAACTGCCGGATACCCGCGACTTTGAGCGTGCGGACCTGAACGATCCCAAACTCCAGGACATGATCAGCAAGGCCGAGGGCTGAGCTCGCCAAATCGGGATGATCAAACCCGCAAAAGCATCCAGCGAGGAACTCTAAAAGCAGACGAGAGAGGCTTCTGTTTCCCGTGCAAATCTCCTGGTTTCAGAGTACTTACCTTCAATTCTCGTCCCCAGTCACGCTAAACTGCTAGTTCATGGTGGAAACAACCACACCGCCCAAGCAGGGGTCAAACAAGGCCATCTATTGGATCGCCTCACTCGTGCTGGCCGGAGTCTTACTCTATTACTCGCTGCGAGGCATCGATTGGCGGCAGGTCTGGGTGACTGTCAGCACCGCGAGAGTACCGTTTGTTCTCTTCTCCCTCTTCCTGATGACTGCCGCGCTGTTCTTGCGCGCTTTCCGCTGGCGAGTGATTCTCAACGCCGAGGGAAACGTTACCATCCCCCTTGCCTTCTGGGCCACCTCCGCCGGTTATCTCGGGAACAACGTCCTTCCCGCACGCGCCGGAGAAGTCATTCGAAGTCTGATGATCAGCAGTCGCACCGGCATGAGCAAGGCCTTCGTTCTCACGACCGCCCTGTCCGAGCGTGTCGTCGACGCCATCGCCGTCATCTCCATTAGCGCGGTCGTGCTCCTCACCATGAAGAACCGCCCGGGCTGGCTCGCAAGCGCTGCAAAGCCCTTCGCTATTCTCGGCATCTGCGGTGTTGCGGCCATCATCCTTGTGCCCGCATTCGAGGTCTTCTGGTTCAGGTTCCTCGGTCTGTTGCCGCTTTCGCCCAAGCTGCGGGCCCAGGTGGAAGACGCGCTTCGCAACGGCTTGCAAGGAATTCGAAGCTTCCACGATTACAGCCGGCTCACCCGCTTTGTGCTGCTGACCGCCGTTATCTGGTGCACGGATGCCTTCACCACCATCGTCCTGGCGCAGGCCATCAGCGTGCAAATCACCACCGCCATGGCCTTTCTCCTCACCGCCGGCCTCGCACTCGGAAGCGCCTTGCCTTCAACGCCAGGTTATGTGGGAATCTACCAGTTCGTCGCCGTCAGCGTACTCGCGCCCTTCGGCTTATCTCGCACCGATGCCGTCGCTTACATCCTGCTATGGCAGGCCTTGAATTACTTGATCGTGCTGACTTGGGGCGGCATCGGCTTTTCTCAACAACGCCGGCCAATTGCCACTCCGGTCATCGAGAGTTGAGTCTTACTCTGCTTGAACATCACTCCGCCGCGCACTGGAAATTTTCAGCGGCATTAGGATCTCCGCTGCCCTTGTATTTCGCAATCTGCGGATAGGGACAGATCGGCCGCCGCATCGCCACCGTCGTTTCCCCTCCCGAAGCCTTTTCCGCAATCACTGATCCCGGAGCCGAGCCCGTCTCCACCCACCGCTCCAGAGACAAATAAATGCTGTGATCCTCATCCTTCTGCGGCAGCACGCTGAACTGTCCGAACAAACTCGGCCCCGGACCGCCCGTGCAGTGCTGCATCCCGGGCACAAGATACAACCGCATGAACTGCCTCGCCGCATCGTCGCCCATCTTCCCCTTCACGGCTTCGTAATAGTTGATCGAGTTCAGGGCTGAAATGGCCGGATCGTTCCACCCGTGATACACAATCAGCTTCCCTCCGCGCTTAGCAAACGCGCTCATGTCGGGATCGTTCGAATCCAATGCATGCGCCGTCTTTTCCTCCGCGGCTCGCAGATCATCGTCCACAGAATGCGTCCCTGGCTTCCACTCGCGATCGGTGTACACCATGTTCTGAAAATAGCCCTTCACATAGGAACTCCCGCTGCTTTGCCCTGGTGTTGCCCCGCCCAGTATCCAGTTCTTCCATCCGCCTTCGCCCTCCTCGCCGCCAGACAGGTAACCGGGAAACACTTGCTCGCCTTTCGCAGTCTTTCCGCCCGCGTACAATCGCTTCAGGAGACTCACCTGCGGAGAGGTCAAGCAGCTGGTTGTCTCCGCGCCTTTACACTCGATCGTCATTGGATCGAAGTGGCACTTGCGCGGATCTGTCAGAATCCCATCCTTCACCCCGTCCAGACCATCACACGCCGCCAGCACCGCCGCACTGATCGCGGGTATCTTGGCGTCGGGGATCGCATTTCCCGGAGCCTCTGCTTGCCTGCTCAGGTCATCGCCCGACGTCAGCAGATGCGTCCAGTAGTTCGCCGGGGCGCCTGCCAGAATGCCATCGAAATCCCCGGGAAATCGCTGCGCCTCCATCAACGCCTCCCGCCCACCGTCTGAGCACGCCACAAAGTAAGACTTCCGTGCCTCGCGTCCATAGAAAGCGTGCACCACCGCCTTCGCTTGTTCCGTCATTTCATGGATCGCACGATATCCGAAATCGACGATCTTCTCCGGATGCCCAAACGCCCAACTCGCATCCTGCCCATCCGCCTGGTGGCCAGTATTCGTTCCAGCGCTGGCATAGCCGCTTGTGACAGCAGCCGCCAATTGGTTGTAGCCAATGGAGCCCGCGAACCCTCCATTCCCCTCTCCCTGAAACTTCCCGTTCCAGTTCGCCATCGGCATCCAGATCTCAATCTGGATATCGGAGTCCGTCGTAGGGCGCGCATGGATCACCACCCGGCAAAAGGCAGGCGTGCTCTTATAGACCTCTGCATTTTTCTCCGAAGGCGCAGCACCTGGAGGAACAAACGCACCCGCTGCAACCACCTGCGCCAGCGCCACCGAAGTGTGCGCCAGCTTTAACCCTGCAAGCCGTTCACAATCCGCAGGCGCCGCGCGCGTTGCCGAAGCCCACCCGAACAACACTCCGCACACCACCGCGCAGCGGACGGACAAGCTTCCGTACTTGTTCATCTGCGATCTCTTAACTCTGCAGCTTTGCCGTCAGTGTGATCTCCGTGTCAAACAGCTTCGAAACCGGACAGCCCTCTTTTGCACTCTGAGTCGCACGTTCGAATGCCTCCTGGCTCGCGCCCGGGATCGACGCTGTCAGGTCCAGATGGCTCTTCTTAATCGCAAACCCATCGCCTTCCTTCTCGAGCGAAATCGTGCACGTCGTGTCAATGCTGTCGGCCTTCAGTCCTTCGTTCTGCAGCATTAGCGAAAGCGCCATCGAAAAGCATCCCGCATGCGCCGCCGCCAGCAGTTCCTCCGGGTTCGTCCCGGTCCCATCTTCAAATCGATCCCGGAACGAATACTGTGTGCTCGAAAGCACTCCGCTCCCCGACGAAATCGTTCCTTTGCCTGACTTCAGATCGCCCTTCCACTGGGCTTTCGCTGTGCGGTTCATATTTTCTCCTTTGGTCTTACAGAAATGCAAAAGTTCTTAGAGATTAAAATTCATGCCAGACGTGCCACGGCGGAGATCATCCGCCCGGGATTCTCAGGCTCGCGCCGGTAAGAGAAAAACTGCTCCGCCTGACAAACCGTACACAGTCCGCAATCGAAAATCTGGTCCGCCGGCACGCCGCACTTGACTAACTGCCGCCGGTTCGCTTCGGGAAGATCGAGCTTCATATGCAGATGCGTCATCTCTTCTTCGCCCCACTCCGGAAACTGGGCAGCAAACTTCCTGGCTACTTCTGCTCCGACTTCATAACAGCAGACCCGGATCGAAGGCCCGATCGCCGCGTAAACGTCGCCCGTGGCCGTTCCGAATGCTTCCTCAAGCGCCCCGAGAGTGTGCGTTGTGAGTTCCGCCGCGCTTCCGCGCCATCCCGCATGGATCGCCGCCACTGCGTGATGCTTGGAATCCAAAAGCAGAATCGGCACACAATCCGCCGTGCGTACGCCAATGCTCCGGCCCCTCAAATCCGAAATCATTGCGTCGCCTTCCCGCTGCTCTTCTGTTTGCGCGCTCCTCAAGTCGTTTGCATTTACCACCTTGTCGGAATGAATCTGCCGCAGCATCACATCAGTCGAAGGATTGCCGTTGCGCGTTCCAAACCCGTGCTCCTGCCACAGAAACCGCTGAAACGCATCGCAGCGGTAGACCCCGTCG
>CBAAAA010000238.1:0-1836 GCA_964658695.1 uncultured Solirubrobacteraceae bacterium
AAAGCACGCCCACTCCGATGGTCACCAAAGAGAGGGCCGCGGCGGCGAATCGGACTAGGCTGTAGACTCTGAAGCGCGCTTTGGGCGTCTCCTCCAGGGCGGGAGTTAAGGCGGTCTGGACGGCAGCATCAACAGGAGCGATGAACCGGTAGCCACGCCGCGCCTGTGTCTCCACAAAACGGGGATTGTCAGCCGAGTCCCCCAGAGCCTGCCGCAGCTTCGTCATCGCTGCGTTCAGACTGCGATCGAAATCCACGAAAGTGTCGGCCGTCCAGAGTGCCTGTCTGAACTGTTCTCGCGTGACCGTCTGGCCAGGCCGCTCCAGCAAAATCGACAGAATGCGAAGCGGCTGCTCCTGCAGCTTGATCTTTCGTCCTTCCTTCATCAGCACACCCTGAGCCAGGTCCAGTTCGAAAAGGCCAAAGCGTATTACATCTGTACGAGCAGGCATGCCGTACGAGAAAGTCTAGCAACATTTTACCGTTTTAGCAGCCAAACTACAGTTCACACCGGCGAGTAACTCACCTGCATTCAGCCGTTTATCAGGTAACAATCTGATGGCATCCGGATGTTACTCAGGCGCTGGAGGCAGCCGTCTCCTGCCCGCACCCTTGGGCCAGCAAGGAGCGTGCCATGGGCGCCAACATGACTTGGAGAACAGGGCTCTTCCTCAGCCTGCTGTCAATCGCGGCGCTGGGCCAGGAATTGCCGAGTCTAAAAATGACGGTCGTGATCTACGACTCCGCGCATGTCGGGGCCAAGACATTGGACCGCGTCGAACGGAGCGCCGGAACGATCTTGCAGACGGCCGGGATAGAGTTGCGTTGGGATACCGGACCGCTCCAGGATTTGCGCAATTTGGGCACGGACTTCACTGCCTACTCCCCAAGCAACTGCCAGAACCGGTCGGCGTCAGCTATCCTGCGTGTGCAGATCCTTCCCCGCGCTCCCTCCGGTTTCGCCGCGCAAGCACTTGGGTATTCCTTGCCGTGCGCAAAACGCGGTATCGAGGTCACGATCTTCGCAGATCGGGCGGCTGCCGTCAGCGAGCGGGGAGGACCTACCTTCGGCCGCGTGCTGGCGTACGCCATTGCCCACGAATTGGGACACGTACTGTTGCATTCAGGTGCCCATGAAGCGGCAGGTCTTATGAAGGATATTTGGTCGCAACGTGACTGGCAACGGGCGGCGGTGAGTATCATTCCGTTCAGCCCGGGCGATGTACAGCGGATTGCAGCATTGCACCAACCAGTGGCTGACGGCGACATTTCAGAATTGACTTCTCTATACCCACATTGAGTCCGCACCCCTTTTCGCCCAGCTGCCAAACGACGCCACCAGAAAGTCAAGCTGACCACTTCAGGATAGATCCGCCCTGACGGCGAAGGGCAGAGTTAGTTGTGGCAGGCATTCTGACTGGAGGCGGCGCGGGAGACCGCCCAAGCGATCTCTTGCTCTAGCTGATCTCGAAAAGACAAAGTCCGCAGTGTTGAACGGCCTGACATCGAAAAGTGGCGAGTGAACGTACGACCATGTCATCAATGATTCGAGGAAGAGCTTCGCCACGGATGTCTCAGGTCCACAACGTAACGCATGTCCCGGTACACTCAGGTGCATGCGACACAACCCGAATCCAAAGTTGAGAACGCCAAAAAAACTTTGGCTTTCGCCTGCCGGAGGTGGGCTCCTTTCGTTGCTGCAATTGGTATTACACAACCCTTACACTTCGTAAGCGCTTTCACTGTTACGTTTGGGGCAGGGTTCGATGGATATTCAAACTGCTCCTGTCATGCAACATGACGATATCAACTGGACGAGCGTTATCGCGTTCAGCTT
>CBAAAA010000238.1:1936-7389 GCA_964658695.1 uncultured Solirubrobacteraceae bacterium
CTTCGCCTGCTGTCGAAGTATCACTATGTTCCGCTGGTGATCAGCGGCGTTCTGCTGCTGGCATTTGGCGGCTGGTCTTTTCTGCTGTGGGGTTTGTTCGTGCGGGTGACGCTTGGGTATCACGCTACCTGGATGGTGAACAGCCTGACCCATTTCTGGGGCAGCCGCCGCTTCAAGACACGCGATGATTCGCGAAATAATTCCTTTGTCGCACTGGTGACGTTCGGCGAAGGCTGGCATAACAACCATCACGCGCATCCCACCTCGGCGCGACATGGGCTTGCCTGGTACGAAGTCGACATTACCTGGATGACCATCTGGCTCCTCCGGCAAGTAGGGATTGCGAAAGCGGTTCATGTGGCCAAACTCCCCGCTCCCCCGCCAGCCGCCTGACGCTATCATCTTGTTGTCAGGCGTCTCATGTGCAGGAACATTAAGCCGTTATTCAACTTCGATCCGCCGGTCTCTGATGACGAGGTTCACGCCGCCGCTCTGCAGTTTGTCCGGAAGATCAGCGGGTTTCACAAGCCTTCGAAGGCGAACGAGGCATTGTTTCAGGGCGCCATCGACGACATTGCGATGATTTCGGCAAAGCTGCTACGATCGCTCGAGACCAATAGTCCGCCCCGTGACCGCGAAGTTGAGGCGGTGAAGGCCAAACAGCGGTCGGCGGATCGTTTTCCTAGACAAGGGCCTACTTCTTCCCCTTCTGGTTCACAACGATGATTGCCGCGCCGTCCCAATGGTCTCGTCCAGCGTCCTCCGGTGGTTTGCTTTGCAAAGCTACAATTCCCACATCGCCGTGTTTCAGGTGGTATTGCTTCTCCAGATAGCGGCGCACCAGGTCCGCTCGTCTTCTGGACAGAACGTATTGCCGGTCAGGTGAGCCTGTTTCGGAATAACCCTCTACGACCACTATATGGCCTGGCAACTGGTTTACTTGTGGAGCAATCCGGGTGTCAATTTGCGAGCGGCCGCTGGCTGATAGTTGCACCGTGCCGCTTTCATCCTGTACGAACATGTCCGCGGCCGGAATCCAGGTCCGGGATGCGGCACAGTTATTGTGTTCACAAGCGGCAAGGTAAGTCTCCGGTGTCAACTGATCGAGATTATAAAAGCCACGTTTCTTGAAAAACCCGCGGAAGAAGAAGTTGTGTTTCAATGCCTCCGTGTCCTCGGCGAGATTTGTGGTGGTGAGATTTAAGTTCGACAGCGTTTCGCGAAGATTCTGCGACGTATCGACTCCCAGATTATCCTCAGCCAGAGCATCTTTGAGGGTCGCGTTAAGTTGCAGAGACAATGCCTGTAAGTTGTCGAGAGTCACCTGCGCATTGGCAATCAGGTTGCGGGACTGGAAATCGGTGATGACCTGGTTGGCGCGGATTGAGGTCTGATTCAGATTCGCCGATATCTCCTGCGCGTTGGAAAGTGTGGTTCGAAGTTGCTGCGCTGTGGCCTCGTCCTTCAAGATAAGTCCGGCTGGACCCTTCCCGGCATTAATGTCAGTCATTAAGCCATCTATTTTGCTCGTAATCTGATTACTGGTCCTCGCGATCTTAGTGATTTCAGGCTTGAGTCCCGTGATTAAATCGTCC
Source organism: uncultured Solirubrobacteraceae bacterium (assembly GCA_964658695.1). GTDB lineage: Bacteria > Acidobacteriota > Terriglobia > Bryobacterales > Bryobacteraceae > Bog-105. The sequence continues at coordinate 3,532 of CBAAAA010000238.1, forward strand.
CCGTGATTCACCGTTCGGTTGATGGACTCAAGCGTCACGTTCAAGCGGCTCCGCAGATCCGTCACTGTCCCGTGTACGTCGGTCAAAAGTCCTGAACCTTTATCCAAAAGATCCCCCAGGTCAATAGGCTCTTTACTCGGCAGGGTTGAACCGGAAGCTGCCTCTTCCGCCTGCGGAGTGCCCTTTTTGATCGAGAGAAATTTGTCCCCTACGACTCCTTCAGTCTCGATGGACACAACGGAATCCTTGCGAATCATGTCCTTGGCTTTTTCTTCAACCTGTAGCTGCAGCCTGAAATTACCGGATGGGCTGTTAGGGATTTCGATCTTCTTGAGTTCGCCGGCATCCAGTCCGGACACGCGCACCTTGGCTCCACTTGCCAAACCGTCCAGGTTCGAAAAGTTCGTGTATAGCTCGATGTGCCTGGTGAACGCTTGATGGCGATTGCCAATCAGGAAGAGGATGGCTGTAGAAAATCCAAGTCCGAGAACGATGAACAGCCCGATGGTCCAGGGGCGAAAGCGCATATCAGTTTGACTCCGAAACTAATGCTCTTACTAAGTCGTTGTTACTCTGTTCCAATTCTTCAGCTGTGCCGAGCGCGAGGAGGCGGCCTTGATCCAGTACAGCGAGCCGGTTACCGACTTTGTGCGCGCCTCGAATATCGTGAGTGACGATCACCATGCTTGTTTTGCTTTTTTCCTTTACACTAAGCAAAAGATCGTCGATCTCGGAGGAGGTCACCCGGTCGAGCCCGCTGCTCGGCTCATCCACCAGTAATAAGCATGGTTGCAGAACTAATGCACGAGCAAGCCCCGCTCGCTTGCGCATGCCACCAGATAACTCATTCGGCATCTTATTGCGTTCACGGCCTAGTCCCACCTGATCCAGCGCTGTTTGGATGAGCGAATCTATTTCGTCCTTTGACTTGTCTGTAAGCCGCTGCAACGGCACCGCGAGGTTGTCATTCAGCGTAAACGAATCGAAGAGAGCGGCACTTTGAAATAAGAAGCCCATCTTACGGCGGACCTTGGACAATCCGTCCTCATCCATGTTGACGATGTTGTCGTTTTGGATGCGGATTGCTCCTGAATCGGGCTTCAGCAAGCCGATCATCAGTTTTAGTGTCACGCTCTTCCCTGTTCCGCTTCGGCCGAGTACGCAAAGAGCTTCCCCTGGCTCGATGTCAAACGAGACGTTATCTAAGACCTTGCGGTCACCGAACGTTTTCGTCACGTTCTGAAACGAGACGACCGGACGAGCTTGATCGCTCATATGGCGCTATCCGGGAAGAGAAAGAAGATGGATTTCACCAGTACCACGTCCGCAAGAATGATCAGGAGAGAAGAGACCACCACGCTGGAGGTAGAGGCCCGCCCCACCCCACTGGCGCCCTCATCGGTTGTATATCCAAAGTATGACGAGATCAGGCCGATGATGAAGCCGAAGACGGCGGTCTTGAGGGTGGGCGGGATAAATGACGCCCACGTCACTTCGCTGAAAGCACGATCGACATACAGTTGAAGTGAAAGGTGAGAGTTCAGCCGTTCCGCTAAGAAACCACCCGTCAATCCGGCGACGTCCATAAAGACGGTCAGGATTGGAAGAGAAATCATACATGCAATGATGCGGGGAATGACCAGAAGCTTGAACGAATCGACTGACAGAACCTCGATGGCGTCAATTTGCTCGGTGACTCGCATATTGGCAAGTTCCGCCCCGATCCCTGCGCCGACGCGGCCGGCAACAAGTAAGGCGGCAATTAACGGCCCGATCTCGTTAAAAAATCCGAGGGACTGAACCGAGGGAATCATCGATTCGGCGCCAAAGCGAATTAAGGAACTGCGGGTGTGGAAACTGAGGACCATCCCTACGGCAAAGCCGCAAGAGACGATCAGCAACAGCGATTTCCAGCCCACTTCCTCGATCTGACGCCAGATCATTTTCATCTCGAAAGGGGGCAGGATCCCTCGACGAACGGCTAAGGAGGCAAACTGACCAAGCTTTCCGATGAAATCTAAGTAGCCCTTTATAGCCTGCATTCTAGAGTAGCCTGCATTCTAGCCTATAACGCAGGATTCGCCCTTCTCGTCCGACCGAGGAAATGCAAGCTCACACCGCGGGAACGCGCCGGGCTCTCTGACTTCACGCTTCGGCCGGCAAGGGCGTCAGCGCGGCTAACGCGTCTTCCGCGTACTCAATCGTTCCGTCCCAAAATGCAATTAGCACGTCGAAATTACGGACAACCCACGCCTTATGTAACCGCATTTCGTCGGCAGTGAGGTCCCCTTCGACTACTCTCAGCGTGGGTCTGAGTGCAACCGATACGAGCTCGCCGGGGCGCACCTTCAGCACGGGCAATACCTTCACCCGTATGTCATGCTGTGCGTTTCACGTCTTGGCGGTCCATTCGCTCCGGGGATGGCGCCTCTGCGGCAAGGTAAAGGCGGCCTTCAAGACGGTACCGGTAGCGGGATCATCGGAGTCAACGGTGAAAGGACCCACCAGCAAAGTTTTTTGCGATCGGAGTGCGAGAAAGCTCGAGCGCCACGAACTGATGTTCGTCATGCGATTTTTCCGAAGACTATCTACCCAGGTAGTAACCGCGCTGTTGTTCGCAAGCTTGAGTTTTGCGGCCGCCGGGCCCATCTATGTACCGCTCGACAACTGGGTATATCCAGCTTTGCGGAGGCTGGCAGCGCTGGGGTTTGTGAGTGATCAACCGGCGGATTTCGGGCCTTGGACGCGTGCCGAATGTAAACGGCAGGTCGAGGAAGCCCGGCGCTCGGAGACAGGAAGCCCCGAAGGAGAGCGGCTGATCGGCGACCTGGCTAAAGAGTTTGAAGAGCCCAGCGGAGAGACCGAGGTGCGTCTGGAATCGCTCTATACCCGCGCTCTTGGCATCGGTGGCGCGCCGCTTACCAACAGTTATCACTTCGGGCAGACGGTGGACAACGACTTCGGGCGTCCTTATCAATCCGGGTTCAATTCTGTATCCGGTCTTTCAGGATATGCGACAGCCGGCCGCTTCTCAGCTTATCTGCGAGGCGAGTTCGAGCAGGCGCCAGCAGGGCCGGCAAATAGCCAGGCTGTGCAGCAGTTCATTGCCACAGTAGACCGGAATCCGCTACAGCCGGCAACGCCGCAAGCCGCAATCAGGCGGTTCGAGCCATTGGAGATGTATATCGGCGCGCAACTTGGGTTTGAAAACATTACGTTCGGGAAAGAAGCGCTCTGGTGGGGACCTGGATCCGACAGCGCCTTTGCCTTTTCGGACAACGCGGCCCCGTTTTACATGGTTCGCTTTGAGCAGCAGCGTCCTTTCAGTCTGCCCGGCCCGCTGGCGAAGCTTGCAAAAATCCGGACTGAGTTCGTGTTCGGCGAGTTGTCCGGTCATCAATACCCGGCCCGCCCTTATGTCAACGCTCAAAAGATTGCGCTGGATGTTCCGGGCGGACTGGAGCTTGGCTTTACACGCTCGGCGTTTTTCGGCGGCGCGGGACGCCCACTCACATTAAGCTCGTTCGGACAAAGCCTTTTTGGAACGAACAGCGTGGATTATGGGCCATACGGCGCGAACGATCCCCCGGGAGACCGGCATAGCGGCTTTGATTTTAACTGGCGGATACCCGGACAGCATGTGGTAACGATCTACTCGGACTCTTATGCCGATGATGAGCCCAGCCCGCTGGACAATCCGAAACGTTCTGCCTGGGGTCCGGGTATTTACCTGGCGCGCATTCCTGGCCTGCGAGGGTTCGATTTCCGCTTTGAGACGTACGCGACTCTGCTCTATCGCAAAGACCAGGGCGGCGATTTCCTCTATATTCAGGCCTGCGAAAAAGCGCAACTCGACCA
>CBAAAA010000239.1:0-7354 GCA_964658695.1 uncultured Solirubrobacteraceae bacterium
TCTGACCAAACTACGCCGTTTGTGGGTTTTTGTCCGTTTTGGCAGCTCGAAGAAGTGCTAAGTTACTGAGGTTTCACGATAGACGAGCATTCGAACCCCATGCCGTCCACCAATTATCTTGCTGAAATATAAGTAGTTATAAAAAATGTGTACAGCAATTTGCTGTCAGAGCCACTCAACACGAAACAATCGCGTGCCGTATCTTTGCAGGCCACGGTGGCTTAGCAAATATACTGGAAATTAATAGCTAGCCTGCGAACCCGAAAACCAAATCGAATTGCGAAACATTGCCGTCACGCGCGTTAGAGTACTTCCAGTTCGCGTAACTTCTTCAGCAAGGCAACTGAAGGTCTAATTCCTCATGGCGCTAGAGGCTGCAGGTCCTGAAAGACCGTTGGGATCAACTCTGCAACCGTCGGATGAATGTGGACCGAATGCGCGAGTAAGGATGCGGGCTGACGGGCGTACATTGCCGTCGCGATGCAATGGATCGCTTCATCCCCACCGACGCCCAGAATTGTTCCCCCAAGAATCTCCTGGCTCTCTGCATCTACCAGAACTTTCATGAAACCATGGGTTTCACCTTTCTCGATTGCCCTCCCGATGGTTGACATCTGTCGAATACCCATGAGCGCAGGTCTGGCCCGCTGTCGAACCTGTCGCTCGTTCATCCCGACCTGAGCTAGCGGAGGGTCGATATAGAGAGCATGGATCGGTATCCGGTCTGTCGCGCGTCGAGAACTGCCATCAATAAGGTTTGCGGCGACGACATCAGCGTCGTTATAGGAAGTATGTGTAAAGCCCCCGCGGCCATTGCAGTCTCCAAGCGCCCATATCCCTTCGACCGGGGTCCGAAGCTGATCATCTACCTCGATAAAGCCCTGACTGTTCACTGACAGTCCCGCGTGTTCCAGGTCGAGACTGTCGGTGTTTGGATCGCGCCCCACTGCCAGAAGAACATGCGATCCGTGCACTTCGGGGCTGCCATCCTTACACCCAACGTGAACTGCCACGCCGTCAGGTCCACGCAGGAGCGCGAGACACTCCGCATCGAAACGAAGAGCGATATCTTCAGCTTGTAGGATTTCGGTTATGCCTGCACAAACATCGGCGTCTTCATGGCCCAGTAGCGTTGCTCCTTTCTCAACGACCGTCACCTTCGACCCAAACCGTCGAAACATCTGAGCGAACTCAAGGCCGACATAGCTGCCGCCAATTACAATGAGGTGCTCAGGCGCCACCTCGAGATCCAAAATGGTAGTGCTCGTTAGAAATGGAACGATGTCAATTCCCGGCATCTCGGGAATCCTGGGGCGAGCTCCAACATTGAGAAAGATACGATTGGAGCGCAGTACATCGTCGCCGACTCGCAACTTGTCCGCTGCTTCAAATCGAGCGCTGCCATGAAACACGGTGCAGCCCTTAAGGCTTGCAAAGGCAGCTTCATTTTTCGATCGAAAATTTAAGACAATGGCGTCTTTTCGCGCTTTTACCCTCTTGAGGTCAACACGAAGCTGCTCGCCACCGAGCACACCAAACTCCTGAGCGTGGGCAGCGGCATAGGCTGCTTTTGCGCTAGCGACCAGCGCTTTTGTTGGCGTGCAGCCTACATTGACGCAAGTTCCCCCAAGCCATTTCTTCTCGATGAGGGCCACCGTCCAGCCCGCTCTCGTTAACCTTGCTGCGAGCGACGCTGCCTGGCCTGCTCCCACGATTACCGCGTCAAATGAATGTTCCATAAATCCTCAGGATCGCTATTGCCTATTGCCCGGTAACAACCCAAGGTGCGTGTTCGAAAAGACATAATCCATGCCCGCCGCGAGTCTCATATGGCAGGATGCGCACTGCTGCTGCGGGCGGACGGTTGCAGTATCCTGATACCTTGAACCGTTTGATCGAAACGCGAAATAGCCCCAGTTGCCAGCTTCGGAGGGAAAGCGTTTGCGGTCTTTCACCATCATGCCGATTCCGATGTAACTCGCCTGGAAGATGCCTGATCCGAATGGGGTAGAACAGACGAAAGTATTCTTGTCGCAGTCGTTCCCCATCTTTATAAGGCTGATCTCTTTGACGATCTGTGTCCCGTCCGGCCACGCTCCATTCTTCTTGAAGGAGTCGAAGGCGGCAGGGACGACGTATGCGTCCATCACTTGCGGTATCGTAATTTGGGAACCGTCTAAAACGCTGCGCCCGTCGGGCTTAATTCGAGTGCCGACATGCTCCCATTGCCTATAGCCATCCGGGAGACGAAGACTTCCGTCCTTCTCGAAGACCACAGGCCGAAGCCGGAGATCCGATTCTGACTTTGCCGCCAGTGCTCTATTGCTGCCCCAGCCGGCGATCGAAGCAATCATCATTAGCAGCACAGCGGAGCCGCCCAGCGCAACTCCTATCGGTTGGAGACGAGTTCCGAAGTTCGACAGTCTTCCTGTTAGCATCGAGGTTTCCTATCTCACGCATCATTCGGTAAAGATTCGACCATCGCAATCGCAGTCTGTCGTATGCATTATCAGCGACATCAATCATTGGCTAACCACAGAGAGCATGGACCGAGCGCGTTCGTAAGATCAAGGCCTTCTCTTCTGCATAAAGTTCACTCAAAATGCCGGCAGGGTGACGAACTCGGCATCATGATAGTCGCCAGAATACGGATCTCTTGCAGTCCGTCAGAACTCCTCAAGTCTCGCGGCGCCGAAGTTGGCATGGAAGCGTTCGCAGTAGATCGAAACAGTGTTAAGGGCCCTCAGGTCAACATCCTTGGAGACCGAATAGTCCTGATCTCCCTGATTTCCTTTCAGGTCGCCGAGATCCACATTCCTTACGGCCGCCAGCGCGAAATCCTTTGAAGGATTGGTGGATGTCCCATCAATCAGAAGCACGTGCACTGCGGGTCCGTTCGAGGTCGAGAAATCGGTCAAACGCAAAATGCGGCTGCCATCCGCTTTCTGATAGACGGTGGCGCGGCCAGAAGTTTTATGCACCTCTCCCACGAATCGGCCTGTCAGCAAAGGTGTGGGTTGGCCTGCGGCTTGGGCGGGAAGCATTTCGTTCACTTTCTTGTTGATGAAGAGCTTCTCGGGGCGAAAGGCAAACCAAAGCGCTCCGACAATGACCACTCCGAAAATACCTACGGCAATTCGCTTCGTTGTCAGGATGCTAGAGGAAGACGTCATGTTGATCTCGCTATGGGATGGTGGACTGCCTAAGCTGCGGGTCACGCGCCTAGCAGCCTATTTGTCGAGCGGCGCCGTTCCAAAGTTCGCGTTGAAACGCTCGCAGAAGATCGCAACAGACTTATACTTCGCGAGATCGGTTCCGGCAGGAATGCTGTAGTTTTGATCGCCTTGGTTGCCTTTAAGCATTCCGAGATCGATCCGCTCGACATTTTCGCTAAGAAAGTTCTCGTCGTCCTTCGCGTCGGCCGCCGCAATGAGCAACACGTGCACATTCGGGCCGTTCGACGTCGAAAAATGTGTAAGACGAAGCACGTCTCCTCTATCCGACTGGTAGACAGTGGCTCGCCCGGAAGTTTTGTGGACAGCGCCGTGAAAAGTGCCGGTTAATAGGATCGCGCCTGACTGAGCAAAGGATGCCTCTGCAGATAAGACCAGAACGGCGGCCGAGGTAACAATTCTGCGAATCTTCATTGGGTTATCTCCTGTGGGAATCAATTGAGCTCTTTCGAGATGAATGACGCCAATGCAATAAGCATGAGTTGTACGCCGGTCTGAAGACACCACGGGACTAAAGGGTGCTAGACCTGTCTTTTTCTATAGGCCTTCCTAAACTGGCTTCATCCGCGCACAGTCGGCTCACCACCTGGAGACGGACACTTCAGATTTGACGTCTCGAGGTTAGGCATGAAGTCATGAAGCCGGATTCCGCAACAAAACCAAACTGTGGAGAAATATAGGGAGGACACTGTTAGAAAAGACTTTGCGCCAATTCGACCAGCATTTAAGCTTGGTCGTGAGGATTCATGCTTAAGGGCGGCATTTGCCGCTGCGAACATGTACTCGACGATACTTACTCCGAACGCTGAAACAGGCCGCTTGAAAATGGTCCGATTCCAGCAGGCAGCAGCGGTGGCGTGGCGAGAGGAGAACATGTGACATCAAAACGAATCCGCATCATGATCGTTGAGGATCATCCTGTTTTTCGTGAGGGGCTGAACATGATCATTGCGGCTCAAACGGACATGGAGATTGTGGCGCAGACACCGACCGCCGAGGAGGCCCTTCAAGAGTATCGTCGCACCAGGCCTGATGTGGTCCTAATGGATCAGAGGCTACCCGGCGCGACTGGCACGGAAGCGTTGATTGCTATCAGGAGGGAGTTTCCCCACGCCAAAATTATGATGCTAACGACTTCCAGCGGCGATATCGAAATTCAGCGGGCGCTTCGCGCGGGTGCTACTTCTTATGTCCTCAAAAGCACGCCCAAGGACGAGTTGCTAAGGGCAATTCGGACTGTGTCGATGGGACGAAAGCATATCCCTTCCGATGTAGCCAGCAGCGTCGCCGAGCATATGGGGCAGGAAGATCTTACGCCACGCGAACTGGAAGTGCTCGAACTGATCCGCGAAGGAAACAAAAACAAACAAATCGCCGACCAGCTATCCATCTCCGAAACCACTGTCAACTTTCACATAAAAAATATCGTCGACAAACTGCAAGCGAATGACAGGACGCATGCGGTGACGATCGCTTTGCGCAGGGGCCTGCTGCAGATTTAAGAATTTGCAGGGAGAATGCGATTTCGACCAAAATATGGGAGTCCAGGTCTGTCGTAAACTTGCTCCTCTCGTTATCCTTCTGCTGGCAGTCGCTCCAGCGAAACTTCGGCCTCTGGAACTCACCACGCGACTGACGCAGTTTGCTCACCGTTCATGGCGCACGGGCGACGACGGATTGATGGGTACGCCGCAGGGTATCGCTCAAACCACGGATGGGTACATCTGGATCAGTACCGAGAACGGTCTGTTCCGCTTTGATGGCATGCGATTCAGCAAATGGACGCCGTTAACCGGTGAGTCGCTTCCGAGTCTTTCTCTGTGGCATCTGTTGGGGTCTCGTGACGGATCGCTTTACGTGGGCTCGGATCGAGGTCTGGCGAGAATCAGAGGTGGCCACGTTTACTCGTACCCGGAAAGTCCGCGCTGGCCGGGACCAATGGTTGAGGATCGTGAGGGTGGAATCTGGACAGGTATCAGCGGAGCCCAAAGCAACCCAAGCGCCCTCTGCAAAGTGGGGGAGAAGAGACTAAGCTGCTTCGGCGAGAACGAAGGATTTGCGTGTATTAGGGGCACGTCGAACACGACTAGCCCCGATGGCTTCCTTTGGGTGGGGAGCGCGGAGGGTATTTGCCGTTGGAAGCCGGGAACGAGACCGGATGCCGAACTCATCCCTGCACTTGCGAGGCGCAGAAGTTTGAACTGGATCACCAGCCTGGCCAGCACCTCGAATGGTGAACTTTGGGCCGGTTCGAAACAAAGCGGCCCGGGAGCCGGACTACTTCGTCGAACAAACGGACAATGGATTCCCTATGTCATGCCGGGTCTGGATGGCAGCAGACTCTCAGTATCAACGCTTCTCCCGGAGGAAAATGGATCACTTTGGATTGGAACCGCAGACAGTGGTCTCTATCGAATTGCTGATGGCCGTTTAGATCATTTTGGCGTTGGGGACGGCCTCACAGACCGCAACGTACTTTCGATTTTCGAGGACCACGAACAAGGAATTTGGATTGTTACCCCCAAAGGGATCGACCACTTTCGGGATTATGCCGTTCTAAGCTTTACGTCCAGCGAAGGATCGTTTGCGGATCATGCCAACGCTGTTGCGACGGATCGTGGCGGGTCTGTTTACCTGGGTAGCCGCACATTGGCCCGGCTGTCTGGAATGAGCCTGACCCAACTCAGAGACAGCAAAGGGCGCCTGTTAGAGGACGTGCAAATTCTTTTCACCGACTCAAGGGACAATGTCTGGATTAGCGCTGGGGATCGACTCCTTGTTATGCGAAATGAGCGGATCGCCTCCGGAGTCAGCGGGTTTCGGTCTGGAAAAGGTGAATATCTCTCGTACGTGACGGAGGACGTTACGCATAACGTCTGGGTATCTGTAGCAGATCGGCGTAGCCGCAAGTCCAGGCTGATTCGGATTCGCAACTATCGGGTTGTTGAGCAGTTCAACTTCTCTCCTGTCTTTGGAAAACAAGTCCCGAACGCACTGGCCCCGAACCCTGCAGGAGGGATCTGGGTAGGCGGATCAGGGGACGGTCTGTTCTGGTTTCATAACGGTCAATTGGAGCGAGTAGTCGCGGGCGGCTTCAAGGACAGAGTCGAAAACCTGATGGAAGATTCAGACGGTGCGCTCTGGATCGTGACGCAGCGAGGGTTTATTCGATACTTCGAGGGGCAGGCGAAGAGCCTGACCGCCGAGTACGGGATGCCGTGTGATAGCGGCGTCAACATTCTAGATGATGGGCGGGGATTCAAATGGTTCTATCTGCATTGCGGCATCGTCAGCATATCCGATTCCGATCTGGCCACCTGGTGGCAAAATTCTGACGAACGGGTTCACGGGCGGGTCTTCGATGCGCTTGAAGGAGCGCGACCGAATCTCTCCAACGGAAACCCAGCACAAACGCCGGATGGCAAAATCTGGTCCGCGAGCGACTATGACTTCCAGGTCATCGATCCACACCATCTACCTTTCAACAAAATACCTCCGCCAGTAAAGGTGGAGCGGCTGGTTGTGGACGGAAGCAGCATTTCCCTTCGCCAAGATGTCCAACTACCCATGCATATTCGTCAGATCGAACTTGACTATACTGCCTTAAGCTACGTGATTCCCGAGCGGGTGCATTTTCGGTATCGTCTGGATGGGTATGATTCGGGCTGGACCGCGGCTGGGCGGCGGCGCCAGGCTTTCTATAACGATTTGGCGCCTGGGCACTATGTGTTTCACGTTACCGCGGCCAATAACGACGGTGTATGGAACCGGCGCGGCACGGAACTTGCATTCACCGTACCGCCTGCGTGGTTTCAAACACTCGGGTTCCGGGCTCTGGCAGCGATCTCGTTCTCTGCGGCTGTGTTTCTCGCTTATGTGTATCGGCTGCGGCGGTTCGCAACGTCGCTAAAACAGCGGTTCGACGAACGTTTGCAGGAACGAACGAGACTGGCCCGGGATCTCCACGATACGCTCCTGCAAACCATTCAGGGCAGCAAGATGGTTGCGGATAACGCCCGGGAACACTTGGACAATCCGCGTGTGACAGGTCGCGCGTTGGATCGCCTATCCGAGTGGCTTGATCGTGCGAGCATAGAAGGCCGAGCGGCTTTAGATGCCCT
>CBAAAA010000240.1:0-3045 GCA_964658695.1 uncultured Solirubrobacteraceae bacterium
GAACGTCACCTCTGGCGACTCCATCGCGGATTCCCCGGCTGCGGATCCCACGTGATCCCTGCTATAGATGGCCACCAGTGCCAGCGCGGAAGGACCGCTTGTCATGCTCTGTGCGTAATTGCCGCCTAACTGCAACAGGTTCTTGCCCAAGAAATTGGTCGAGACGATGAACCCGGTCCCCATATCGGCCTGACCGGAGTCGGCGTCGAGAATACTGGAATCGCCACCGGAAAGCGACACCATCGCATGCGTGCCTGAGAATATCCGGGGAAACAGCTCTGAATTGGGAGAAGTTGAAACTTCAGCTGGCAGGAATCGTGTCATCGCCCGCGTTGCCGGCGAACTTCGCAGCACCCATTTCCAGTCATCGCTCATCGCCGCTGTGGGTACGGCGTACGTCACCTCCATATTGCTAAGCAGCGAGGCAACATGGACGCGCAACAGACTATCAAAGCCGGCCCGCACCGCGATCCGGTCGCGAGTCACTGGAAAGTAACTCGCCACAGAGACACGAACGGAGTAGAAATCTGACGGAAGACCCGCAAACGCAAAACGCCCGTCCGAGCCGGTCATTGTCTTCGCAATCAGCCGTTCAAACTTATTGAAAAGCTGAACCGAAGCCCCTATCTGAGGAGCGCCTTGAGCGTCTTCGACAGTTCCCAGAACACTTCCGTTAAGCGGTAACGAGAGATCACCGCCGTTCGCGAGCGAAGAAATCGCGAGTAATCCCAGCGCCAAGGCCGACCAAACAAACCTCTTGCTCGCGAAACCTCTCAAATTACCCTTTCGCGTAGTCGCAGCGGGTCCGCCAACCCGCTGCGATACATCCTACGATGTTACCGTAAATGCGGCCGAGGGATTCACCGTCGTTCCGCGCAACTTGTCCGTCACTTTCAATCGGAGCGTGTACTTGCCCGGGGGGAGACTCTTCAAAGGTAATCTCTTCTCCACCGTGACGATAAATGCCGAGGAGTTTTCAATCTTGTTGATGTCGTCGGTCTGCGTCAGGACAGTCTTGTTATCAGCGGAATTGACCACGTCGTACTCCACCGTTCCTTCCGGCTTGTTTGTCTTCTTGTCCATCCCGAAGTTGTATAACTCGGCATAGATGCCCATAGTCTCGCCCTGTTTGAAGGTGTCATTCACTCGCGGCCGCACCTTCGAACTTCGAATCACGAACGGTCCGGCGCCAATGCTCTTAGTGGGAACACGCTCAATCTCGTCCGCTAGAATAACGCTGCTGGCCCCCAGTTGATCGTCGTCATAATGGGGAACGTTCAACGCCATCTCATAGCTGTTCATGGTGTTGCCCACAGTGTCTTTCGCCACCACGTTCAGCCGATAAGTGCCCGGCGCAAGCGGAATCGTCTTTGAATAAATCTGCGACCCGCTCATCGCCTTCTGCAGCATCTCGGCCGGGAATTGCGCCGTAACCGTGTCTTCAAACCAATTCACCGGTTTGCGGGTCAATGAAGTCACGCGTCCATAGATGTTGACCGTCGCTTTCGAGGCCGTGTCCTTCGTTGAATACTGCAAATCATTGTTCTTGAACTGAATGGCAATACTCGTGAGAACCGTCGAGTCAGTCACCCGGATATAATCCGCCCTCACCATCATCGGCAAAGTGTTGTATCGAATATTTGAATCGACCGCCGTCTGCAGATCTTTGAACTTAATCGCCGGAGGAGCCTGCAACTTCGCCATCTGCTCGATCCGCGTAAATTCATTCATGCTCTCCGGCAACGGTTGGTTTCCAACACCTAAGTGCGTGCCGTCGGTGCGCTGAAACCGCTGTGTCTTATCCGCCGTTCCCATCTGCTCGGACAATGTCAGACCGGCGCCAGGAACATACAACAGGGCGTCTTTCTCTTCCGGGTCGGTACTCATGTGGTACTCGCCCGACATCGTGGTATCGACAAACTCGATCTGTATGTTGGTGCCGATCCCCTCGATGTACCGGTAACGCCAGTCTTCAAAGGGATAGGTTGACGTCTCACCGCCGCCTTCTTCAATCGGGCGCTCATACGAACCGCCGGAAGGGTGCGAATCAATCTCATCCGGCGGCCCGTACTTGATGTAAATCATGCCGCGGTCCGTCTTCCAGCCCGGTATGCCCGACGCATAATGGTCGTTCGCATAGGCGATTCGCCGGTAGTGCTCTTCTTTGTACTCGTTCTCTTCCGTGTCCGGAGTGGGGTCGCGCCGCTGCCAGAACGATTCCACGAATTGCTGCCGCTCGTCGTCCGTCTTCAGCCGCTTAAAAGCCGCTCTCTCTTCGTCCGTAATGATGTAGATGACATCTTCGTTCATCCACTTCCTCCACGGACCCATCAATTCCTTGTCCAGCGCCTTCTGCTTTCTTGCAATCTCTTTCTTGGACAGAGGTTTGGCCACAGTCTGCTGCGGTGCGGCAGCCGGTGCGGTTGAAGAGTCTGATGAACCGGAACTGGATGAGGAACTGGACTGGCCGCTCTGAGCGCCTGCGATGCCGAAACCAGTGAGCGAAACAGCCGCAAGGCCCACCAAAAACCGCGTGCGGACGGCAGAAGAGGACTTCATTGGAACAAAACCACCTTTGGGAAGACTACCCATCAGTCTAAGTTTGTTTTTACAAAAGGTCAACGCCACCGACGCACCACGCCTGAATCTGGTTTCCTGCTCGCAACACAATTCAACTCCGCTCGTCTCTTACTGTATTTTGTAGGGCGCTCCCAGGATTAGAAGGAGCTATTCCCGATTCGCTAGTAGTAATGTGGCATTGTGCCGTAAGAACAGTTACATAGAAGCTATGGGTGAAATGGTTTCTGAAGTGCTCAGATTGGCCTGACGTCGGAACACTGCGTCTGGGTGACCGGGTCGAGCAACTCCGCTGACAGGAATCCTGGCTAGTTCTTAGAGTGACGAGTGCCTGAATCGAAGAATCAGTTCGCCGCGACCTTGCTGCTTATCCTGGCAGCGGCGGCAGCGGTCTGCGCGGTACTCAGCTTTCAGCACCTGCGCTCTTATCCCCTTCAGGACGATGGTGTTACCTGGGTTGAACGCGCC
>CBAAAA010000240.1:3055-6387 GCA_964658695.1 uncultured Solirubrobacteraceae bacterium
GCCCGCGCCGATCCACCAGCCCATAAACATGTCGTGGCGACTTATCTCGTCCCCGGCGGCCCCGGGGAGATCGCCGGAATCCGTCCCGGAGACCAGTTGATCGACATCGGCGGCTACCCGATTCACAGCGCCCTGGATGTTCCCCAGGCCCTGTGGCATATCCCGCGCTTTGGGCAGACCAAATACACCTTGCGGCGCAACGGAATCGAGTTTCAGAAGGATCACGTCTTTGTCCAGGACGCGCCCCGGGACTCCGCCGTCTACTACGACTACGCGGTCGGGATTGCCTATCTGGCGATCGGACTCTTCGTCTACTACCGTCGCACCAGCGCCTCCAAATCAGGCCATTTCTTTGTCCTCTGCCTCGCCTCGTTCATCGCCTGCTGCTTCCGTTATTCGGGTAAGCTGAACACCTTCGACGAGATCCTCTACTGGGGCAACTTCGCCGCCAACCTGTTCGCACCGGCCATCTTCCTGCATTTCTGCCTCACTTTTCAAAGCTCGCCGCGCTTCTTCCGCAATCGCGGCGCCTGGCTGCTGCTCTACCTGCCTTCGACCGCGCTGCTGATTCTGGTGGTCGCCACCGCCACCGGACTGGTTCGTTATTCAACCCCGCTCCTCGAAGTCCGCTGGTTCTTCGACCGGCTGCAGGTTGGCTTCTCGATGCTCCTTTATCTACTCGGTGCGGCTGCCCTGACCTGGGATTTCTCGAGCGCCAGTGACCCCATCATCCGCAGGCAGTTGAAATACTTGCGAAACGGCGCGCTTGTCGGCCTGCTTCCGTTCACCCTGCTTTATGCGCTCCCCTATGTACTCGGGGGCGTCCCCAACCACGTGATGAACCTCAGCATCCTGTCCATGGGGCTCATCCCTCTCACCTGGGCTTACGCCATCACGCGCTACCGGCTCATGGATGTGGACATCATCTTCCAACAGGGCTATGTCTACACCCTCGCCACCCTCGCCGTAATCGGAACCTTCTACGGTCTTATCTTCCTGCTGTTCAATACCCAGACCATCCCGACTCAGGCCATCGTCGTTCTTATCTCGTTCGCCACTTTTGTATTCCAGCCCATTCGCCGCTGGGTGCAGGAACAGCTGGACCGCTGGATCTTCTACCGCGACCGTTATGATGCGCGTCTTACCCTGGTCGAGTTCGCGCGCGAGCTCAGCTCCGAAACCGACCAGAACGCGATGCTCGCAAAGGTCTCGGACCGCCTTCTTCGCACCCTCTCGCTCGTCCAGATCGGCGTCTTCCTCCAGCAGGACGAATCCGGCCGCTTCCTCCTGCACTCGCTGCAGCAGCGCACCGGAAAAGCTCCCAAGCCTGCGCCTCCCACCCTGGACCTCAGCTTTCTTCCAGCGGGAACGGAAAAGCAATACCTGTTCTTCGAACGTCCCCGCCATCTCCGCGACATCGTCTCCCAGGAACTTCCCCAGTCCGTTCGCGACACCATTGAGGAACTCGATTTTACCTACTACGTCGCCTGTCGCGCTCGTGGCAAGACCCTCGCCTACCTCGGCGTCAGCCGCACCCGCGAAGGCGACTTCCTCTCGAGCGATGACATCGAACTGCTGATCACCTTCTCCAACTACGTCGCCATCGCGGTGGAGAACTCGCGGCTCTATACTTCCCTGCAGCGCAAAGTCGACGAATACGAACGCCTGAAGGAGTTCAGTGAAAACATTGTCGAATCGATCAACGTCGGCATCCTCGCCGCTGGTCTCGATGACCGCGTAGAAAGCTGGAATACTCAAATCGAGCACCTGACCGGCATTCCGCGCGAAGAGGCCGTTGGCAAGCGGCTCGCCGAGCTGTTCCCGTCCGACCTGTGTCAGAAATTCGATGAACTCCGTGGGCGCGAAGGGGTATACAACGTCTATAAAATCGCCCTGCGGCAGCGCACTGCGCCTGGCGACGAAGCTCCCGCTCCACTCGGCAGACACTCGGTGAATGGCTCAGGAATCTCGGCGGTTCCTGCCCGCGAATCCGTTGTCAATCTCGCCATTGCTCCCCTGGTCTCGAAGGAGATGAAGCAGATCGGCCGCCTCATCATCTTCGACGACATCACGGACCGGGATGAGCTGGAACGCCGCCTCGTTCAGGCCGACAAACTCAGCTCTATCGGTCTTCTGGCCGCCGGCGTCGCGCATGAAGTGAATACGCCTCTCGCCGTCATCTCCACTTACGCCCAGATGCTCGCCAAACAGGTCAACGGGGATGAACAGAAGTCCAAGCTCCTCGAAAAAATCGCCAAGCAGACCTTCCGCGCCAGCGAAATCGTCAACTCGCTCCTGAACTTCTCCCGTACTTCCACCACCGAATTCATCGAAGTCGATCTCAACCGCGTCATCCGCGAAACCGTGGGCTTGGTGGAACATCAGTTCCAAACTGCTGGTGTCGCCACCCAGGTCGCACTCGCCGGCAATCTCCCGCCAGTCCGCGGGAATGCGGGCAAACTCCAGCAGGTTTTCCTCAATCTCTTCATCAATGCCAGGGACGCCATGATCGGCGGTGGCGCTCTCACTATCCGAACCTACATCGAGAACTCCACCGCGCACGTCGAGATCACCGACACCGGGCAGGGTATTGCCCCCGAACATCTGGCCCGTATCTACGATCCCTTCTTCACCACCAAGGGAGCCAAAAAAGGCACAGGCCTAGGCCTTTCCATCACTTATGGCATCGTCCAGGAACATAAAGGCGTCATTGAGGTAGATAGCACCCCTGGCCAGGGAACCTGTTTCCGCCTCGAATTCCCCGCCGCTCTCCGGCCCCTTCGCCCGGCGCGCGAAGCAATCTCTGCTTAGCCGCTCTTTCCGGTCCGGCCGTCTGCTACAACCACAGTTGTTGAACACTACCCGCTCATAGAATTCCCTCGCTGTCTGCTAGCACTTCTCGGTCTCGACAACCCATCTGGTAAGCAGTACTCTCCGTTATGCCCCAAGACGCCAGTAGTCCGCCTACTCTCTTTCGCCCTCAGCGCCCCTCTTCGACCATGGCTGGGAAATTGATCTCGATGCGGTTCGTTCCGCGAGAACTACGCTCATAACCTACGCCAAAGCGGAAAACACTCTTTGCGCCTATGCGCACTCCTGCCTTCGATGTAAAGCCGAATGCAGAGTCTCATATCACCGCGATGTCATGAAGATATCCTTCACTCGTAATGTGTGGGGACCCAGGAACATGATTGCGTCATCCCCGGCGTAGCGTATGGTTGTATCCCCGTCGGAGACCCGCACGTCTTGGCGCTTCGGGTTGACCACCCAAAAACTTTGACAACCGTTGTCGAGGCAAATCCGCTCTTTCTCCAGAATCTCCTCAGCCGTGT
>CBAAAA010000240.1:6397-7335 GCA_964658695.1 uncultured Solirubrobacteraceae bacterium
GCCGTGTTTCCGGGCGAGAGAATTTCCACCACTAAGTCGGGAGCGCCCGTCAGATACTCCAGATCCAAGACGTCGTCTCTTTCTTTCGTCAGCACTCCAACATCCGCGCGCCGAAGCTCATGCTCGGGAGTCGCACGAAAGGTCATCTCCGTCCGGACGGCCCATTGCTCCGCATTTAAGGCGGCTACCAGCAATTGCCGCAACCTCTCCTGGAGCTTTTCATGCCGGGGCAAAGGGAAGCACATGTAGACCAGCTCCCCATGGTGAAGCTCGTAGTAGCCGTTCGGCGGATCCTCCAGTAGCTCCAAATCAGCAACCGTCATCCGATCCTGCCCGGTAATCACGAATGGACCACCGGATGCATCCAGCGGTCCCGCTCTTCTAACGTCGCCCGGCGTTCGCGGATCAAAGACAGCTCTTTGCGGATTTCTGTTACTTCGGCGCGAATCCCCTTGAACTCAATGAGATTCCAAACCATCGTGCCCAAAATAGGCAGCGTCCCTACAAAGACCAATGCCGTGCCCCATGGAATTTGCAATGCCATAGCCGGATGATATCACCGCAAAATCGTTTGTCGCTTCGCTGGTCATCGCGAGGTCGACGCGCTGCCTCTGAACGGGATTGGTTACTGAACGTAAGGGCAAGTACTGTGCTGCCTGCGGAGGCATCACACACGGTCGGGCTCCTTGATCTGGGCCAGAGAAAAGGCACAATGGAAATGTTCCGCTCTTCGGAGCGGGGCCTTTACTCCGGCGAAAGTGGTTAGGTCCCTGCAGGCTGTTGCCGTCTGGGGAGACAAAAACAAGCGGCCTGCGTGGGACGTGTTAGCGCCACCGGAGGAAGTTCAAGCGGCGCTGGAAGTACCTGATTGTGAAATTGCCAACCGGTACCTGCTACAACCACAGTAGTGGGTTTTACAAATCAAGTACTTCCGGCAG
>CBAAAA010000241.1:0-7318 GCA_964658695.1 uncultured Solirubrobacteraceae bacterium
CTATGAAGCCAAGGGCCGGCCTGCGTCAAGCCCCTTGATCGTCCATGTCGCGGATCGTGAAATGGCGCGCTTCATCAGCGCCGAGTGGCCGCCACTCGCTGACGATCTGGCGGATCGTTTCTGGCCGGGCCCACTGACCATCATCGTCAAGAAGTCACCGGTTATTCCCGACATCGTCACCGCGGGCCTGGATTCGGTCGGCATCCGCATGCCCGCCCATCCCCTGGCTCTTCAACTAATACGCCAGGCCGGAGTACCCATTGCGGCTCCTAGCGCCAACCGCTTCATGCAAATCTCACCCACAACAGCCGAGCACGTCCGCGCTGGCCTGGGCGACCGCGTCGATCTCATTCTGGATGGCGGTCCCACCACCGTCGGCATTGAATCTACTGTGGTCTCCCTCGTGCGCCGGCCGCCAGTGGTCCTGCGCTTGGGAATGATCTCGCTCGCGCAGCTTACCGATGCAACCGGCGTTCCTTTTGCCACACTGTCCACGACAGAATCAAGCGAATCACCCGGCCTTCATCCCCGCCACTATGCCCCGCACACGCCTTTATATTTATTGAATAAAGGCGACGAAAGTCCACCCGGGCGAGGGAAAACTCTGCGACTCTCAGCGGATCCCGAAGCCTGTGCGACCGAGCTCTACGCAATGCTGCACTCTGCCGACCGGGAAGGCTGGGACTGGCTCGCAATCGAATCTCTTCCGGAACAACCGGAATGGGCAGCCATTCGGGACAGGCTGCAGAGAGCGGCGTTCAGGCCTTAACGATATCGAAAGCCTTGCGGTAATCAGTCTTGAATTGTTCCAGCCCTTTATCCGTCAAAGGATGCTGAAACAACGACTCAATCAGCTTGTAAGGCATCGTCGCAATATGGGCTCCGGCCTTGGCAGCTTGAATCAGATGCCTCTGCCCGCGCACCGAAGCCGCAAGGATTTGCGTCTTAAAGCCGAACTGCGCAAAGATGGTTGCGATATCCGAGATCAGTTCGATGCCTGACCCGCCCATGTCTTCCACTCGCCCCACAAACGGACTGACCAAATACGCGCCTGCCTTAGCCGCCAGCAACGCCTGCGCCGGACTGAAGCATAGCGTGACATTCGTCCGTATGCCTTCCCTTGCAAGCGCCGCAACGGCGGAAATCCCGTCCTCAGTCACCGGAATCTTCACCACCACATTGGGATGAATCTTGGCCAAAGCTCTCGCCTCCGCCAGCATGCCCTCCCGGTCGATGGCTGTGACCGGCGCACTCACATCGCCATCAATCAGGCTGCAGATCCCACGAATTTGATCTTCAATCGGAACGCCTTCTCTAGCAATCAGGCTGGGATTGGTGGTTACTCCGTCAATCACGCCCCACGTTAAGGCGCGCTTCAATTCACTGAGATTCGCAGTATCTAGGAAGAACTTCATCTATCTGGTCAACCCTCGATGTTAACAGGTGGGAACACAACTGCCCCTATAATCGGGAACGAATGGCCGTTTGCTCTACGGTGTACGACCGACTCATCGCAATCCCTGATCTCAGTGTCCGCCGTGACGTTCCGCTCTCGTCGTACACGAGATTCGACATAGGCGGTCCGGCCGCGGTCTTCATCGAAACCGCAAATGCCGGTTCTTTCGTGCAGGCTTTAGATGCCTCCAAGTCGTGCTCGGTTCCTCATGTTGTCATCGGTGGAGGCACCAACCTGATCGTTGCCGATAACGGATTCGATGGTGTGGCCCTGCGCTATACAGGCCGTCGCATCACGCAAGATGGCCTGCTACTGCACGCCGAATCTGGTGCGCTCCTGCAGGAAGTTGTTGACGCCAGCATCGCCGCCGGTCTCGAAGGTGTCCAGACCATGACCGGCATACCGGGCGGACTCGGAGGAGCAATTTACGGCAACGCCGGCGCTTATGGCCACTCCATCCAGGAAGTAATAGAGCGCGTCAACTGGACGGACGGAAAAGGCATTTACTCCTTCGACAACCAATCCTGCCAGTTCAATTACCGGGACAGTGTACTCAAACACAATAAAGACTGGATCGTCCTCTCCGCCGATCTCCGCTTCCACCCTGGTGACGCGGCCAACCTCACCCGGATCGCCAATGAAATCCGCTCCGTCCGCGACGAAAAGTATCCGCCTGCAATGAAATGCGCTGGCAGCATCTTCAAGAACTTACTCTTCTCGCGATTGCCCTTATCTGTCCGGCAGCAGGTCCCTCCAAAACTGGTGCGTGAAGGCAAAGTCCCGTCCGCATGGTTTCTCGAACAGGCCGACCTGAAAGGGCTCCGCATCGGAGATATCCAGGTGGCCAGTTACCACGCCAATCTCATTTACAACGACGGAGCCGGAACCGCAGCAGACTTACTCAAAGTAATTGCCGAATGCAAGGCTCGGATACGCGCTAAGTTCGGCTTCGAGCTGGAAGAGGAAGTACAGTACATAGGATGAAGGCCTTCCTCCTGGCGATCTTTTCCGGCATTCTGGCGCTGGCGCAGACGCCCACGCTGCTGCTCACAAATGGCAGGATCTGGACCGGCGACCCGCAACAACCCCAGGCCGAAGCAGTCGCCATTGCCGGTAACCGCATCCTCGCCGCAGGCCGCACCGAAGAGATCCTCAAGCTGAAGATTGAGTCGACCAGCGTCGTCGACCTCGGCGGCCGGCGCACTCTCCCGGGTTTCAACGACGCCCACGTTCACTTCTACGACGGAGGTTCGAATCTTTCCGGTCCGCAACTCAGATATTCAGGCAGCCAGACCGAATTCCGTGAGACTCTCGCCAGCTACGCGGCCCACACTCCAAAAGGACGCTGGATCACTGGCGGGAACTGGGACCATGAAAACTGGAAGCCCGCCGTTTTACCGAATCATCAGCTGATCGACGCGGCAACCTCTGACTGGCCGGTCTTCGTGAATCGCCTCGATGGACATATGGCGCTCGCTAACGCTGTCGCCCTCAAGCTCGCCGGGATCGACCGCAACACCAAAGACGTTCCCGGTGGCGTTATCGTGCGCGACGGTGCGGGCAATCCCACCGGCATCCTGAAGGACGCGGCCGAGGATCTCGTCACACGAGTCATTCCTCCGCCCACGCAGGATCAAATCATCCAGGCGATTCGTGCCGCTCAAACCTACGCCAATGCGATCGGGGTAACCAGCGTCCAGGATATGTCTGCAGCGCCGGATATCCTTCGCGCTTATCAAACCATGCTGCGCGAGGGAGAATTGCGCGTCCGTATCTCGGGTCATCAGCCGCTGCGGTCCTGGCAAAGGCTCGCCGGGATCGGAGTCACTGCCGACTTCGGAAACGAGTACCTTCACATCGGCGGTCTGAAAGGATTCGCGGACGGCTCTCTGGGATCCACCACCGCGCTCCTGTTTCGGCCCTACCTCGATTCACCGCAGACGTCCGGCATTCCCAGCGCCGAGCTCGCCAACCCCGCACGGATGTGGAGCGACATCGACAATGCCGACCGCGCGGGACTACAGATCGCCATCCACGCCATTGGCGATAAGGCCAATAACACGATCCTGAATTTCTACAGCAGAGTAGTCAACGAGCATGGTCAAAGTGACCGCCGCCTGCGAATCGAGCACGCGCAACATCTCCTCGCCGCCGACATCCCGCGCTTCGCCGACTTACACGTGATCGCCTCCATGCAGCCCTATCACTGCATCGACGATGGACGCTGGGCTGAGAAAAGAATCGGACCTGATCGCGCCAAAACCACCTATGCGTTTCGTTCACTGCTAGACTCCCATGCGGCACTGGCCTTTGGTTCTGACTGGCCCGTCGCCCCGATGAGTCCCATAATGGGCATCTATGCAGCGGTCACGCGGCGAACTCTCGACGGCAAACATCCAGAGGGCTGGGTGCCTGAGCAGAAAATAAGCGTGGAAGAAGCTGTCCGCGCCTATACCGCGGGATCAGCCTTCGCCAGCTATGACGAAAAAATCAAAGGCACGATCGAGCCCGGTAAGCTCGCCGATTTCGTGGTCCTCACAGGCGATATCTTCAACATCGATCCTGCAAGGATCTCAGACGTCAACGTTTATCTGACAGTCTTCGACGGCAAAATCATTTTCAGCTCCGCACGCTAGTCATTTCGAAGACGATGCTCCCGCCCTGCGCGATATCCGCGTGGCTGAACCAGGCTTGGTCATGACGTTGGCCATTCAGTAGGATCGCGTGAACGTACTGATCCGATGGCGAGCTGCGCTTCGCGGTAATGGAAAGCGTTCTGCCCGGCGCGATTTCTATGGATGCCGAGTCAAACAATGGCGCCCCGAAAACGTACTGACCGCTGACCGGATCGACCGGGTAAAACCCCAGGGAACTCAACACGTACCAGGCAGACATTTGCCCGCAGTCTTCATTGCCAGCCATGCCATCAGGCTGGTTGCGATACATGGTCTCAAGCAGCCGCCGGACCATAGCCTGCGTCTTCCATGGCTGGCCGGCATAGCAGTAGAGATAGGCGATATGGTGGCTTGGCTCATTCCCGTGCGCATACATGCCGATCAATCCGGCCACGTCCGGCGGAGTATCCGCCGGCAGGTCAGAGCTCTGATTGAATAATGAATCCAGCTTCGCGACGAACGCCTCCCGCCCGCCGAACAGTTCGATGTAAGCCGGAATGTCATGTTGATTTGCGAAGGTTTCCTGCCACGAATTGGATTCTGTGAAGTCCTTCCACTTTCTCATGACGCTGATTTCTCTGGGATCAAACGGCTCGGCCCAGTCGCCGTTCTTTAGTCGCGGCCGCATGAACTGCGTTCTGTGGTCGAACAGGTGGTGATAAGTCTTGGCACGCTTCAGCAGCAGCTCGTAATCGTCCATCACGCCGGCGGCCTTAGCCACGTGAGCCACTGCCCAATCGTCGTAGATGTACCCCAAGGTCTTGCTCACCGATTCATCGAGCAGATCGCAGGGAATATATCCGAATTTGCGGTAGAGATTTAACCCCTGATAATCATCGGACATCACACGCTGTTTCATGGGCCCGTAAGCACTTTTGTAATCGATTCCGCCAAAGCCTTTCGCGGCCGCTTCAGCGATTACGACTACCGAGTGGTAGCCAGTCATGCAACTTGTCTCTTTGCCCTGCAGAGGCCACACGGGAACTCCTTGCGGACTCTCATGCGACATGCGGATCAGACAGTTCACCAGGTCGGGAACGCGCTCCGCCTGCAGGACGGTATAGAGCGGGTGAGCAGCCCGATAGGTATCCCAAAGCGAGAACGTGCTGTAGTTGTGTAGCCCCGCCGGAAGTTGATGAATGCGGCCGTCCATGCCGCGATACTGGCCATCTGCGTCGTCGAACAAGGTAGGAGAAATGAAAGCGTGGTAGAGAGCCGTATAGAAGATTTCTTTGTGCGCTTGGTTCCCCGTTTCAATGCGAACACGCGATAACTCTTTCTGCCAGGAATCATGAGCCTGACGTCGCACATGCTCGAAATCCCAGCCGGCTATTTCCGCTTCGACGTTCTTACGCGCACCATCCAGGCTGACGCCGGAAAGGCCAACCTTAACGAGAACTGAAGTCGCCGCATCTGAGTCAAACTGCACCCGGCATTTCATTCCGTTGGAGAAGAATTCCGTCTTTTTGAAAGGCCTGGAGAACTTCATGACGAAGTAGATCTCGCGGCCATTCGCCCAGACTGCTGTCCGCCGTCCCCCGCCAATCGTGTCCGGACCCATGACGTGCATCTGTGCGGAGAGGATGTTGGGATGCTCACCGCTGGCGTGAGCCAGATCTACAACAAAGTGAGGCGGTTCGTTCCGCGGAAATATGTATCGATGCATCCCGGCGCGCTCGGTAGCGGTCAGTTCCGCCCGGATTCCGAAGTCTTTCAGCGACACGGAATAGTAGCCGGGCTCGGCGACTTCGTCGGCGTGGGAGAAGCGCGAAGCGCCGGTTCCGGGCGTCAAGAGAACGTCCAGCATGTCGCCGATTCCGGTACCGCTGAGATGAGTGTGACTGAAGCCGAGAATGGAAGAGTCCGATGCATGATATCCGGAGCAATGATCCCAACCTTCAGTTCCAGTATCCGGGCTCAGTTGCACCATTCCAAACGGCACGGTAGCGCCCGGGTAAGTGTGTCCGTGCCCTCCTGTTCCTATGAACGGGTTGACATACCGCGTCAGGTCGTCGCTTGCCTCTGCCCGTAACGCCAAGGGAGCGGCCGAAACCGCACCGAGGAAATCTCTGCGAGTTATCACGGCTCTAAGGCGTGTCCTGCAACTCTCGCAAAATCGGGCGTTGCTCCGCGGCCAGCTTTTTCAACGAATAAACGATTCGCAGGTACACGCCTTCAGATTACAGGAACAGTTTCGATTCGCGGCCGAGTCTTAAGGACAGAGTTTATGTCAGAAACTAATAAACCCGGAATCTGGTTGAGCATCGCCGGCGGTGCGATTGGCGGACTTGTGGCTTCCTATGCCATGAATCAGTATCAGGCTTTGATTAGCGCCGCGTTGAAGGAGGAGGAAGACTCGGACAGTTCGGGTGGTGATGATGCCACAGTCAAAGCGGCCAAGACGATTGCGAAAGACGTGTTTGGAGCGGAACTGAGGGAAGACCAAAAGGCATGGGCCGGCCCGCTGGTTCATTACTCTTTAGGCACAACTCTCGGCGCAGTTTATGGCGCCGCGGCATGGAAGTTTCCGGCGGTCGAGGCAGGCGCCGGTACCGCCTTTGGCGCAGTCGTCTGGGCGGGCGCGGATGAGATTGCAGTCCCGTCGTTCGGGCTGTCGCAGAAGCCGAGCGAAACGCCGCTCAGCTCGCATGCCAATGCATTAGCGGCACACCTGGTATTCGGCCTGGTCACTTCACTGAGCCGTAGTTTGTTCCTTAAGGGCATGGCTTGAATCAGCCCTGCAGACATCTACAAAAAACAATCCGCTAAACATATATCCATTGACAATATATCCAGCGTGGATACAATTGATCTATGGACGATCCAAGTGAACTGCTGCCGCTGCCGGCGGCGGCGTTCCATATCTTGATGTCGCTGACGGAAGAGGATCGACACGGTTACGGCATCATTCAGGATATTGCTTCGCAAACGCAAGGTGAGCTGAAGCTCAGCGCAGGAACGCTCTACCGGTCTATTCAGCGCATGCTGGAGCAAGGCCTGATCGTTGAGACCGAAGAGCGTCCCGACCCGGAATGGGACGACGAGCGCCGCCGCTATTACCGCATCACTCCTCTCGGACGCGCAGCAGGACGAGCGGAAACAAACCGTTTGACAAACCTGGTGAAGTTGGCGCGCGCCAACGGCTTCTCACCACGGAGGGCTTAATGGCGTTTTATAAGCTGTTGCT
>CBAAAA010000242.1:0-7301 GCA_964658695.1 uncultured Solirubrobacteraceae bacterium
AAGGTGACCGTCGGTGACGGCCTGATCGATTGGAATCTTCGCGTAAATGCCGCCTGCCAGTCCTATGTCGGGCGCGCAAGCCGGATAAGCACTGACACGCTTCCCTTCGACGACCCGTGCGGCAGCGAGAGTCTGCGCCGCGTGACAGGCTGCGGCGATGGGTTTCTTCTCACGATCGAAGTACTGGACGATCTCGATCACTTTAGGATTCAGGCGTAGATACTCTGGCGCCCGGCCGCCCGGAAGCACCAGACCGTCGTAGTCTTCCGCCTTCACGTCGGCGAAAGTTTCATTGAGGACGAAGTTATGGCCCGGCTTTTCTGAATAAGTCTGGTCACCTTCAAAATCGTGGATCGCCGTGCGGACGGATTCGCCGGACTTCTTGTTCGGGCAGACCGCGTGCACTGTGTGGCCGACCATCTGCAGAGCCTGGAAGGGGACCATCACCTCGTAGTCTTCAACGTAATCTCCAACGATCATCAGCAGCTTGTTGCCTGGCATGTCTCCATTGTCGCGTGGATATTTTGCGTCGGGATCCGGCAGGATGCAAAAATATGAATTCTCATGACAACCAGCTCCCGCCTGCGTCTCAGTTTCTTAATGGCCACGTTTGCCCTGTTTGCGACGGCCAAGCCACAAACGGCCGCCGGCTCGTTCACGCTTGAGCAGGTGATGAGTGCTCCTTTTGCCACGGCTCCCACGGCGGCTCCGAAAGGTGGGAGCGTGGCCTGGCTTCTGAATGAGAGTGGACGCCGAAATGTCTGGGTCGCCAGCGCGCCGGATTGGAAAGGTCACAAAGTAACCAACTTCGACATGGACGATGGCCAGGAGATCGCAGAGCTTTCCTGGGCACCCGACGGCGCCTCTCTGCTTTTCGCACGCGGTGGCGATTTCGAGATGGGGCGGGACAATCCGAACCCTGCTTTGGCGCCGGAGAAGCCGGACCAGGAAATCTGGATCGCCTACATGGACGGTAAGCCAGCTAAGAAGCTGACGGACGGGCACTCTCCGGTTGTTTCGCCGAACGGCGATCTGGCTGTGTTCATTCGCGAGGGGCAAGTTTATTTCATGACGCCGGCGGGCGACCAGATTGAGAAGCGCTTCGCCGTTAAAGGAGTGGGCGATTTGGTGTGGTCACCGGATGGAAGTTCCTTATCGTTTGTCAGCGATCGCGGCGACCACAGCTTTATCGGTGTTTACCGGCCTGTAGCAAAGACCCTCACTTACCTCAATCCGAGCGTTGATCACGATGGATCCCCGTCCTGGTCGCCCGATGCCAGCCGCATCGCTTACGTACGCGTTCCCGCATCGTCACGTCCCTTTGCGTTCGGTCCGGAGCGGGAAGGCGAGCCCTGGAGCATTTGGGTTACGGATGTCAAAAGCGGAGAGTCTCGCTGCGTGTTCCATGCGGATCCGGGCACGGGCAGCGTGTTTCACCCCGTCATCGGGAAGTCTCAGCTGTTCTGGACGCCTGACCATCGCATGCTCTTCCCGTGGGAGAAGACCGGCTGGTTGCATCTTTACAGCATCGAGCTTAACGGTGGTCCTGCAAAGGAACTTACGCCGGGCGAAGGTGAAGTTGAGAACGTGTCCGCATCCAAAGATGGAAACACCATCTATTATGCGACGAATATTGGCGACATCGACCGCCGTCATCTTTGCGAGATCAGCTTTGGCCACGCCGATGCCGCGAAACAGCTCTCAAAGAGAGAGGCGATCGAGTGGGAACCGACTCCCACAGCGGACGGCTCGGCGCTGGTTTATCTGGCCTCTTCGTACAGCGCGAAAGCGCATGCCATGGTTCGCATGCCAGACGGCCAGAGTAAAGAGCTTGCGTCAGAAACGATTCCAGCGAGCTTCCCGGCGGCGGAGTTGGTGAAGCCGCAGGCGGTACTGCTGACCGCGGCCGATGGGATGGTGATCCATGGACAGCTATTCCTTCCGGCCGGACAGAAGACAGCAGATCGCCGTCCAGCGTTGATCTTCTTTCACGGCGGCTCGCGACGCCAGATGCTCCTCGGGTTCAACTCCATGTACTACTACTCGAACGCGTATTCGATGAATCAGTACCTGGCGAATCAGGGCTATGTGGTGCTTTCGGTGAACTATCGCAGCGGCATCGGATATGGGCTGAACTTTCGGGAGGCTCTGAATTACGGCGCCACGGGTGCGAGCGAATTCAATGACGTCATCGGCGCGGGCTTGTATCTGAAGGGACGGCCAGACGTGGATCCCGGTAAAATCGGCGTCTGGGGCGGCTCATACGGCGGATATTTGACTGCCCTTGCGCTGGCGCGCGCATCAGATTTGTTCGCGGCGGGCGTCGATTTTCATGGCGTTCATGACTGGAATGCCGTCATTCAGAACTTTGTGCCAGCCTACGATCCAAAGACACAGGCGGAGGCGGCGCGGATCGCCTTCGAATCTTCTCCCCTGGCTTCTGTAAAGGGTTGGAAGTCTCCGGTGTTGCTTATACACGGAGATGATGACCGGAACGTGCCTTTCTCAGAGACGGTTCATCTGGTTGTGGCGCTCCGCGAGCAGAACGTGCCGTTTGAGGAACTGATCTTCCCGAACGAGATTCACGATTTCCTTCTGCATAAAGACTGGACGACTGCATATGAGGCCACAGCACGCTTTTTCGAGGCGAAGTTGCGGAAAAAACCAAATTAGGCTCTGTCAGTGACGCAAGACAGAATTGCAAGGCTGGCGTCGGATTGCATGGATTCGTGCCGTGTCATTGCTGGGTTTACGGAGACTCCGCCAACTACTACGCGAACTTTCCTTAGCGAGCCGATGCGGGATTGCCATGCGTACCTGATGAGCAAGATGCATTCACTTGGCATGCGCACGGCAATTGATAACGCAGGTAATTTGCGCGGAGTTTATCCGGGAATTCGTTCCGGAACTGCCCGGCTGGTGGTCGGGTCTCATCTGGATACGGTTCCGAATGCGGGCGTTTACGACGGCATTCTTGGCGTTCTGCTTGGGACAGCACTCGTGGAGGCATTGCACGGCGAAGCGCTTCCGTTCGACATCGAGGTGATCGGCTTTTCCGAGGAGGAAGGTGTGCGCTTCGGCGTCCCGTTCATTGGCAGCCGGGCCTTCACCGGGACGCTTGAAAGCTCTTTCTTAAAACGCGAGGATTCGACGGGCTGCTCGGTTGCGTCGGCGATCGAAGGGTTTGGCCTGGATTCCTCGGCGATTGCAGAAGCTGCGTTTGATCTCGCTTCCGTGGGTTATCTGGAGTTTCACATTGAGCAAGGGCCGGTTCTCGAAAGCATGGACGAGCCTCTTGCGGTGGTGGAGTCGATCTCCGGTCAGAGCCGGGCAACGGTGGTCTTTGAAGGGGAAGCGAACCACGCGGGAACAACGCCGATGAGATTTCGCCGCGATGCATTGCCGGCTGCGGCGGAGTGGGTCAGTTCGGTGGAAGCGCATGCGCGCGCAACTGACGGGTTGGTGGCTACCGTCGGGAAATTGGAAGTTCCGGGAGGAGCAACCAACATTGTTCCGCGCAAGGTCGTGGCGTCGCTGGATGTGCGCCATCCGCTTGACTGGGTTCGCCGGCATTCGTTCGCAGACCTGATCCGAACCGGTGAGGAAATTGCTTCGCGAAGGACCGTCAGCTTCTCGCATACGGTTCACCTCGACCAGAGCACCGTGCCGATGGACGCTCGACTGGTGGCCCTTGCGGACAAATCGATTCGGGCGTGCGGACTTCGCGGCGTGCGAATGGCCAGCGGAGCCGGACATGATGCAATGATCGTTGCGCCGTTCATTCCTGCCGTCATGATCTTTCTGCGATCGCCGAACGGCCTCAGTCATCATCCGGGGGAATCGGTTTTGCCCGGCGATGTACAGCTTGCGCTGCGGAGTGGCGTGCATTTCGTAAAGGCGTTGGGCAGTACACTGCCGTATAAGTAATGCTGCTATCAAGCCTGGGACACACCCGCAGTTCCCTGCGGCCGGATCATCTACTGCAGACGCCCGACACGTTCGTTCGTGTGCCGTTGCCTGGGATCAGCCGCGGCAGCGCGATTGTGCACACTGCTCCGGTGCTGGGCGCGGCTTTCATCCAATACACTGCCGAACTCGAAGCCGGGGGTGTGATTCATCCCACCACGAAGCAGCGCTTTGCATTTGTTCTCGAGGGAAACGTCTATCTCTCTACCGAAGAATCGGTGAATGTTCTGACGTCGGGGAGCTATGTCTATCTGCCGTCGAATGCAAGCCACGCGATGGCCGCCGATACGGCATCACGGCTGGCGATCATCGAGAAACCTTACCGGCCGATCCCGGGAGTTCCCGAACCCACCTTTCTGGTGAGCACGGAAGCTGAAGTGAAGCCGCAGCCTCTTATGGGAGATGTCAGTCTGCAAGTCAGGTCACTTTTGCCGGACCATCTTGCATTCGATTTCGCGGTGAATACCATGACGTACGATCCGGGGGCATCGCTCAGCATGGTTGAGATACACGTCATGGAGCATGGTCTGCTGATGCTGGAAGGCGGCGGCATCTACCGGCTCAATGACCGCTGGTATCCGGTGACAAAGGGCGACTTTATCTGGATGGCTCCCTATTGTCCGCAGTGGTTCGGTGCTTTGGGAAAGACCGCGGCGCGCTACCTGATCTACAAGGATTGGAACCGGAATCCACTAGAGCTTCCATGAAACTGCGTGTTGACCTCGATCGGGTGAGCCGGGAATTAGAAGCGCTGGCCGCGTTTTCGGAATCGGACCCGACGGCCATCACCCGCATTGTTTTCTCGCAGCCTGATCGCGAAGCCAGATCGTGGTTGAAGACTCTTTTTGCAGAGGCCGGGCTTGCGGTTCGGGAAGACGCGGTCGGGAATACGTTTGCGCGTTGGGCCGGCAACGATCCGACGCTGGCGGCAGTTGGGACTGGTTCCCACATCGATGCGATTCCGAGTTCAGGAAAGTACGACGGAACGGTGGGAGTGCTGGGTGCGTTGGAAGCGATCCGGTGTTTGCAAGCTTCTGGCTTCATGCCGCGGCGTTCTATCGAGCTGCTGCTCTTCACCTCCGAAGAGCCGACGCGTTTCGGGATTGGATGCCTGGGGAGCCGTCTGCTTTCCGGAAGTCTTCCAGTGATCGCCGCGTATTCCTTTCGCGATCGCGAGGGACAATCTCTCGACGCGCTTCGCAGGGAGGCCGGCTTCTATGGCGATCTTGCAAGCGTGCGACTGCCGGAGAGGTATTTCAGCAGCTTCGTCGAACTACATATTGAGCAGGGGCCGATTCTCGAACGAGAACAGACCGCTGTCGGCGTGGTGACTCACATTGCTGCTCCGGCGACTCTGCGTGTTTTGATTGAGGGCGAAGGCGGCCATGCCGGTGCGGTCCTGATGCCGCAAAGAAGAGACGCATTCCTGGCGGCCGCCGAAATCGCGCTGGCGGTGGAACGGGCTGCGCGATCCACAGGTGCTACGGACACGGTTGCCACTACGGGCACTTGTCAAATCTTCCCTGGAGCGGTCAACAGTATTCCGAGCCGCGTGGCGCTCGAGATCGACATCCGCGATACCGACGGCGACCGCCGCGATGGCGTGTTGCAATCAATCGTGAACTGCTGTGAGGCGATCGGCAGCGAGCGTGGAGTCTCGGTGAAGACGGAGGTATTGAACGCGGATAATCCTGCCAGCGCGGACCCGGCAGTGATGGCCGCTTTGACGAAGGCGTGTGCTGATGTTGACTGCACATCTCGCAAGATGGTCAGTCATGCGTACCATGATTCCTTGTTTATGGCTCGCATCGCGCCAATGGGGATGCTTTTCATCCCGTGCAGGAATGGGGTGAGTCATCGCCCGGATGAATACGCGTCTCCTGACGATATCGCGATTGGTATTGAAGTACTGGCCAGGACGCTTGCAGAGCTCGCATCGTGACCGCGGGTATCAATACGGAATTTTTCGCAGCGAAGACATCCACTCCTCAAATGGATGCCAGGTTCCTTCGAGGTGAATACGATGGCCCGGGATGGTGCGCCGGTCGGGTGGAAGCGTAACCTCCTCGTAGATGAAGGCATCGTCGAAACCGCCGCGCGCGGCGTCCTCGCGGCTGGCGGCGTAGAAGAATCGATCAGGCCGCGCCCAGTACATGGCGCTCAAACACATGGGGCAAGGCTCACAGCTGGTATAGAGTTCGCAGCCGGACAACTGGAAAGACTCGAGCGCGCGGCAAGCCTCCCGGATAGCGACGATCTCGGCGTGCGCCGTGGGGTCGTTGGTTGAAGTCACCAGGTTGGTTCCGCTCGCCACCAGGACGCCGTTCTTGACGATGAGCGCGCCAAACGGTCCGCCTTTGCCGGTCTTGACGTTTTCAATGGCAAGCTCAATCGCCTCCTTCATCCATTCCTGCGTTGTTTTGATTGAAGACACGGCGTTTCGGGCAGAGTATAGCAATGCGAAAATCGGTTCAAGCCAAGCGGTCAACCCAAAGGTGAAGCAGGCACTCAAATCACAGCGTGTGGTTACGCCGGAAGGAGTCGCGCCGGCTACCGTTGTTTATCAGGGCGGGCGAATCTTGGAGGTGTCCTCTTCCGCGGCGTCGGTTGACAACGTTGAGACGCTGGATGTCGGCGAATCCTACATCCTGCCCGGCTTTGTCGATACCCATGTTCACGTGAACGAACCAGGGCGCACCGAATGGGAAGGCTTCCGGACGGCATCTCGCGCGGCAGCGGCGGGCGGGATCACGTGTCTGGTAGATATGCCGCTGAACTGCATTCCAGCCACCACGTCGGTGGAAGCTCTCGAAATCAAGCAGGCCGCAGCCCAGGCCGGGTCGATCATCGACATTGCATTCTGGGGCGGAGCCGTTCGAGGTAATGCCGCGGAGCTCTTGCCGCTGGCCCAGGCAGGGGTGCGCGGCTTTAAATCCTTCCTGGTCCATCCGGGCATTGAGGAGTTCACGATGGTGGAGGAAGAGGACCTGCGTGAAGCGATGCCAATTATCGCCCGGACTGGACTGCCACTACTGGTTCACGCGGAGCTCCCCACATATCTTCGAGAGCCGGCAGGAAATTCGTACCCCGGCTACCTCGCTTCGCGGCCGCATGAATCCGAAGTGGAGGCGGTACGGCTTCTGATCAGGCTTTGTCGAGAATACCGATGCCATGTGCACATCGTTCATCTCTCGAGCGCGGAGGCGTTACCCGATATTGGGGCGGCTCGCGCGGAAGGCTTGCCGCTCACGGTCGAGACCTGCCCGCATTACCTGTGCCTATCGGCTGAGGAGATCCCGGAAGGAGCAACGGAGTTTAAATGTGCGCCGCCGATC
>CBAAAA010000243.1:0-7299 GCA_964658695.1 uncultured Solirubrobacteraceae bacterium
GGGCGAGTATAGGGAGAGAAACCTCGAAACCCGAAGCGATGCGCCGGAGCGTAGGTGCGCACATAGGAACGGCTCAGCCCGCCGCTGTAAGTGAGCGAGTGTTTGATCTTTCCCACACCCCAGCCTTCCTGATACAGCATGGGATTGTGGATGACGCTGCGGATTGTCAGTTCCGGATTTTCTTCTATCGGATAATCCTTCAGGTTTTCGTCGCCACCATCGCCGTCGATGAGATACGTCCAATGCGGGTAACGCTCCCGAATGCCTCGACAGAGTGCCAAGGCCATGCTGCCCGACTCGATATCAAGCGGTTTGTAGTCTTCGAGCAGACGAACTGTGTCGCTTGCATTCACCGTCTCTGGAGATACCTCAATCGTCTCAAGAAACATCTCAAGTCCGAGCTCTCTCAGGAAGGACCGCGCCTGCTCGACATCGGGTCCGGCTCCTAGATCCAGCACGAAAGCTTTGAGACGTGATGGGTTCAACCCGAGCCTAAGCATGGAATGATAAGTCGCGAGAAAGACGCTTCCACTGTCGATGCCTCCGGAGAAGCAGACGCCGAGTGGCTCCTGTTCCGGAACCCTCCGCAACCAGTTCGTGACTACGTCAAGCAGAGCGCCGATGTAGGCCTCTCCAATTACATCGAGATCCCCGGGAAGAGTGGCCATAGGGGGATCGAAAAATCTTGTATAAACAGGATTGGGGTCGGGACATCCGATGAGCTCGATTTCGACCACGTGATGCGCAGGAACCATGCGGGTGTAGCTGGGGTGAAATTGCTCCTCCAGTCCTTGGTTCCTTAGCCAGTCGAAGATCTCATCGATCCGATGTGCAATGACTAGCGCTGGACCCTCCTGACGTTTTGCAAGGAAGTAGCGCATCGGGCGATCGAGAGAACGGGCCATTCGAACGGTCTTCCCGGACTTTGCCACAATGGCAAACGATCCGGAGATCGACGCGGCCGCCGCAGGATTGCGTACAAGAAGCTCTCTGGCGTCTTCGATATTTATGTTGTATAGATCGTTGCCATCGGCTTCCGTGAGGTCAACAACTCGTTCGATGTAGGCGTGCATAGCTGGCGGCAGGTGACATCGTGATTTTACCCTGTAAGCCAAAGGCTCACGAGTTATGGGGTAACGTGAATCAACAGGAGTGATTCGTGCGAATGAATCGAAGACAATTCGGCCGCGTACTATCCGCAGGTAGTGTATTGGCGCCGTTGATGATCGGCCAGTCCGGCCAGAAGCTCCGCTATTGTCCCGTAGGATTGGGCCGCATTTCTCTCGGTCACTTTATGCCCGGGACGAAGCTGTCACACTTTTCTCAGATTACCGGCGTAACCACCGGACACCGTGAAAAAGGAGAGAAGGCGGCGTCGGACTATGGCTTCCCGGAGAAGAGTATTTACAGTTACGAAAACTTCGACGAAATTCGGAACAACAGAGAGATTGATGCGGTCTACATCGGTTTGCCGAACAGCATGCATGCGGAGTATACGATTCGTGCGGCCAGGGCCGGAAAGCATGTGTTGTGCGAGAAGCCCATGGCAACGAACGTGAAAGACTGCCAAGCAATGATTGCCGCTTGCAAGGCGGCGGACGTGAAGCTGTTCATTGCGTACAGGTGCCATTACGAGCCCGTCAACCTTAAGGTGATGGAGCTGATCCGGAACGGGAAAATCGGGAAGATAGAAGCGATCGAAAGTACCAACGGATTCAACATTCACGCGGGCGAGTGGCGACTCGATCCGAAACTGGCCGGCGGTGGACCGCTCATGGACATGGGCGTCTATTCGCTCAACGCGTGCCGGTATCTTACGGGAGAAGAGCCGGTGAGTCTTTCTGGCAATGCTGCTGTTGTGGATCACGACGGAAGATTCAATGGCGTAGAAGAGAACCTCGCCTGGTCGATGAAGTTTCCTTCGGGCGCCGTGGCCAGTTGTTCCACCAGCTACGGCGTAAACCAGCCTGGCGCATACAGCGTTCATGGCACGAACGGTATGATCCATGCTGAACCGGCCTTTGCCTACCAGGGCATCAGCATGAAAGCAGAGATCAAAGGCCAGGCGCCGATTGAAATGCAGGAACAGGAAAAGGATCCATCGCAATTCGCCGTTCAGGCGGATACGTTTGCGCAATGCATCTGGCAGAATCAGGAACCCAAGACGGGTGGTGAAGAAGGCCTGCGCGACATGCGATACATGGAAGCGATCTACAAGTCTGCCGGCCTTCGATTGGGTTAAGTTTAAACCATTTAGCCACTACGGGATCATCGAGCTTCTCCATATAAGCATACAGATCGTCGACCGTTGTGCCGTAATGGGTGTCTGGCACGTCACGAATGGGGACAGCCGGGGTGGTTGGCCTGCTGAGCCGTCGCGAATGCAACACTCCTCACAAGGGTGAGGGCGACCAAGCGGGCATGCATAGTCGCTAGCTCGCGTCTCTTTCTCAAATTTGCATCGCGTGATCCATTTGAAAGACCATTCTTGCCGTTGCCGTTTAACCATAGAGTTCAGAAGGCGCCCAAGGTTTCCAATACAACGACTCCAACAACCTGCGATTCTCGGCAACCGATCGGCTTTCCGTCTCGATGGTTTCGGCAAAAGCCGCATCAAAGGGGAAATTTCCCGGACCGCCTTTCAGCACTGATCCATCCGGCATAACCCGGGTATGACACATGGCGCATGCAGCAAAGCCGATCTCCACTTTTCCTTTCTCACGAACCACATAGCGGTAGAACGGAAGGACGCCATCCGAGGACAGCGGAGGCTTTACTCGCGCATACCACGACCGGCTGCGCAATAGAGTGTTTGGCTGTGCCCTTCTCCCATACCGATGCCGCCGTATCCAATCGGTGCTTCAAAGACCAGCTCTCCAGCGCGAATCCAGTCCTCGCGTGTGTAGAGTTTTGCGGGGTCCCACGCAATACGCGGTTCACGCCGCCGCAGCGAATCCAGATACCCAGGCGGCTCGTGATCGGGATGGTAAACGGGATAGGATTCATAGATCGGGCGAACGGGAAGCCGATAATACAAACCGGCAGGCGCGTGCTTCGGAGAAAATTCCGGATGCGCCAACGGAATTTCGAGGGTGCTCATTGCGGCGTCATCCCAGGTCTTAGGGACATGCGGAGGGAATGACTCGGCCGCGCGTGCTTGTAGGCTGACGACCCCGAACACTAACCATGCCACTAGCTGTCTATCTCGCACTCTCTTCCTGCCTCTTCGTCACCACCACGGATTTCGGGTCGACTTTCAGTTCACTCAAGCGCTTTGCCACTTCGGGCGTCATGCTCTCCTGACAGCGGCCTCCCAAATACTTCGCTAAGAAGCGTTCGGCCTCGGCGTAATATGCCATGTTATTGACCGGTCGAGTAAAACCGTGGCCCTCATCATCCGCCAGTAGATACTCCACGGGAGTGCCGCGATCACGCAACTCGGCTACAATCCGCTCCGACTCGGCTTTTTTGACTCGCGGGTCGTTAGCCCCGTGCACAACCAGCAGCGGCGCCTTAATTTTGTCTGCTGAGTTCAGCGGCGACTGTCGCTCCAGCTGGGCTTTTCCGTCCGCCGTCGTTGGATCGCCTACCCGGACCTGCAGCATTCGGCGCCCGTCTTCCCAATAGGGCGGCACAGAGGCTAGCTCAGAGATCAGGTTTGACGGTGCGCAGTAGGCCACCGCGGCGGAGTAGAGATCGGGCGTGAAGGCAACACCTGCCAGGGTGGCGTATCCGCCATAAGAACCGCCCGAGATGGCGACGCGCTTTGGATCTGCTATACCCTGCGACACCAGATATCGAACACCCCAGGTAATGTCGTCCTGCATCTTCTCTCCCCATTGGCGGTTGCCGGCATCAATAAATTTCTTTCCATAACCTGCTGATCCGCGGAAGTTCATGGAGAGCACGGCATATCCGCGGTTCGCCCAGAATTGAGTGTCTGGATTGTAGCCCCACCAATCCTGCGCCCACGGGCCACCGTGCGGTGTCACGATGACAGGAAGGTTTTTTGCTTCGACACCTCTCGGAATTGTCAGGTACGCCGGAATCTCGAGCCCGTCGGACGACTTGTAACGAACAATCTGTTGTATGGCCAGATCTTTACGCGGCAGATGTTCCCTATCGCAATACTGAAATGTCAACTTTCTGGTCTGCCGGTCGAACAGAAACGTCTCCCCGGGTTCGAGATCCGAATGGGTGGTGATCAGGTAAAGATTCTCGTCGGCGGCGTGTGAGGCAAACTGAAACTCCTTGCCGGGTAACTGCTGTTCCAGCCATCGATAATCTGCATCGCGACGCTTGTCATTCCAGTACTGCAAATGGCGGTCGTCGACATACATGGTCCCGATCAGTTCCTGGCGCTGTTCCGAAAAAACCGCATTGGCCAAATCGGCTCGTCCCCGCGGGTCCCGTTCAACAAGTTCTTCTTGCTGGGTATCCGGGTCAAATAAGACCAGTTCGATGAGATCTCGTCCCGGACCCTTATTGGTCTTCAAGTAAAAGCGTCTTCCATCCTTATGGAACGCGAGACCGAGCATGTTTCAAACACTGAACAGGAATAGACCTTACTGAACTTGCCGTCGTTGAAACGCAGGATTTCGGTGTCTCCGTTTTCGGCGGCCCGGGTGGCGAGGCGCAGTTGGTCGTTCCAATCAAATACCCACGCTCCTTGCGTTGTAATGCGGTCCGTATTCTTATAGAGCAGCTTGCGTTTGCCGCTTGATATCCGCAGTTCGTACAAATCGTGCCAGGCCTTGTCGCGATCGTTCAGCCCGATATAAATAACGTCTGGCTGGCTGCGCGGCAGCGCAAAGATTTCCGCCCGTACGCCGGTCTCGTTGGTGAGATTACGAGCTCCGGGAATCTCGCTGCCCGGAGCGGGTCTCGCGGAAACGTCAACGGCATACACGTTATAGTTTTCATCGCCATTGTTGTCGCGGGTAAACAGAACATACCGGCTGTTGCGGCTCCAGAACATGCTGAAAATGGGGCGGCCTTTTTCACCCGTCAACGGACGTGCCGTCGAAAACGAAGCGCCCGTTTGCTTCAACCAAACATTACGTGTACCCGCGAATGGCTTCAGAAATGCGATAGACCGGCCGTCTGGCGAAATCTGCGCGTTCGAGATTTCCGGGTCGGCGAAGAAGAGCTCACGATCAAGCAGCGGCGGAGGCCCCGCGAGTGCTTTTGCGGCTAGACAGAATAGAAAAAGCGCCGTGACATTGCTGAAAAAAACAGCCAGAGAACGGCTTTGCATAAACCCTCCTTGTTGATGAGAGCGTCGAGATATACTTTTGGAGCGTCGGAGACCGGCCAACCCTATCCCCAAAAAGAAAATCGTCGCTAAGGCCAAAGTGCCCGGCTCGGGAACCGGCCCGATTAAGCCGAAAGTCGGATATGGCCCATCGTCTTTGGAGGTAGAACCACCCTCGAGATAGCTGAGGTTGTAAACCGAAAGCAGCGTTTGGTCAGTAGCGGCGTTATGAACAAAATCACTCTGAATACTCCAGAACGGGTCCACATAAAGAAGCACATGCGTGCCCTGAACGTTCCCGGCGCTCGCTCGGGACCAATCGCCGTTGATAAAGACGTTCGTCGTCCACGGTATCCCTGCTGGAAGTTCGACGGTGCTGCTGGAAGACGGAGCCTGAAACAAGAGGTCTTGCCGCCCGGTTAACGTCGACGTGAACAGCGCCAGCGGGTCGCCGGAATCGAGCGTGCCGGGACCGGCAGTTTCATGAACTTGAAAGAAGCCCGCCCCGTTTGCGGTGACCTGAAGCGTATCGGCGGCAGTGCCCGCCGGTGCGCCGCTTTGATCGAGTCTCACCCCTCCAGACGAGCTAAAGGTCAAGCCATAATTCTCCGGCCAAAAATGCATCGGGAAATCGATGCTTCCCCGCGACGAGGCTGCTACCGAAATGGTCAGCGTTGAGGACCAGTGGGCATCCGAGAAATCCGGCTGTGCGAATTGAATGTGATGATCCGCTTGAAAGCCGTCGATGATCACGTCGCCAAAACTGGTCCGCAGGCCGAGCGTTAGCGCGCACAGACTGAAAAGAGCGATCCTATTACCCGTCTTCATTTGTTTCAAGTTCCTTCTTTGCTGGAATGCCTGACCTTCAATGTTGTTGGGTGTACCCGCTTTCGGCTTCGCAACCCCCTAAAGCATCCGCCGCCGTCGCTTGCAAATAGGTGCGTTCTCGAATCCTTGGGAGAGAGCGCTCAGTTCTGTAGGCCGGTTCCGGTTCGATTGCAATACTAAAGCTCAACACCATTTTTCGATACTAATCTCCCCTCCACGAATTCTCTTTTGCAAGAGTGCTTTTGCTTTTGCAAATCGTGCTACTATTTTTGGACTAAGACGTATGAAGACTCGACGGGAATTCCGCTTCATCAGTCAGTCGATGTCAAGGTTGGGGGCACCCAGCTTAGAAGTTTTGTCCAGCGAGACGCTTGGCTCACAAGGTTTCTTCTTAGAGGAGAATTCCATGTCGGCCGCCGAGTTAGAGCCCATAGTCTCTTCAGTACCGTCCGCTGGGATGGTCGTCAGCCCTTCAACGCTCGACTGGAATTGGCAAAGCGCAGGCCGAGACTATAGGGCGTTATTTCATCCGGGCAGTATTTGTACAAGTCCCGGCGGCCCGTTTCCTCGTCAGTGGTGGGCCGAGCCTGTCACCATTCTCACGGTTTGCTTCGAACCAGATTTTCTCTACGGCTCGCTGCAAGAACCGGACAGTTATCCGCGACTTGAGTTGATTCTTTCGCCCACCGGCACAGATCCGGTCATCTCGCATTTGTTCTGGGCTTTGCATGCCGAAATAAGAGGCGGCTTCCCAAGTGGCCGGATGGTGGCTGAGAGTGTTGCATCTGCGCTCGCTGGCGCCTTGTGCCAACGCCGCCAAGTTCAACACGCCAGACCCCTCCCGCATAGAGGAGGGCTGAGCCGGAAAACTTTAACGAAGGTCACCGATTACATTTATGAAAATGCCAACCAAAATCTAGGCATAAGGGAACTCGCGCAACTTGCAGGCCTGAGCCATTTTCATTTCTGCCGGCAATTTAAGACAAGCGCAGGCCGAACTGTGCACGATTACATCCTCGCCTTACGTATGGAAAGAGCCAAGCATCTGCTCTCCAAGACGGATCTTCCCATTGCCGAAGTCGCTTATCAATCCGGAATGCCAAATCTAAGTCACTTCAGCACTGCCTTTCGAAAGAACGTCGGAGCCACTCCAGCCGCCTTTCGACTGCATACCAAATTCTGATGTTGCTATCGATGAACTCGGCAGCTATCGCCAG